>JAVJQK010000087.1 GCA_040218145.1 Sandaracinaceae bacterium
GCGCGCGCCTCGTCGGCGGGACGCCGCGCCCAGCGCGCCAGTCGCTCCTCCGAAATGCTGAAGCATTTCGTCGTCGGCCCGCCGCGCTGGACGCGACGTCGCGCTCGCCGATCCATCACGCGCATCTTCGCCGCGCGCTGCTAGTGCGAGATCCATCCCGGTAGAAGGGGACCTGGCTTGTCCCGACGCTCCAGGGCGGCGTTGCGCTTCCTCGCCGATGCGGTGCATCGACTCGTCGTCGCGCCTTGCCCTGAATCGCCGGTCCGGCGCCATCTCCCCTTCCACCGGTCGGCTCTCTGCACTAACTCGGGGCCATGCGGATCCTGGCGGCCGACGTCGGCGGCACGAAGACGATCGTCTCTCTCTTCGAGGGCGCCCCCGGCGGGTGGCGCGAGCTCGCCACGCGCACGGTGGTCAGCGCTGCGTACCCGGGCCTCGCGCCCATCCTCACGGAGCTGCTCGAGGGGCACGACGGGGACGTCGACGCGGGCGCATTCGGCATCGCGGGCCCCGTCGCGGACGATCACTGCGAGGCGACGAACCTCCCCTGGATCGTCGACGCGCGCGCCCTCGAGCGCGACGTGCCGCGGCTCGGGCGCGCGCGCCTGCTCAACGACTTCGAGGCCGTCGCGCTCGGCCTCGGCGTGCTCGGCGACGATCAGCTGGCCGTGCTCCAGGACCGCCCCGCGCGGGCCGACCAGCCGGCCGCCGTCCTGGGCGCGGGCACGGGGCTGGGCGAAGCGATCTTGCTGCCGGGCGACGGGGCGATGCCGCGCGTCTTCCCGACCGAAGGCGGCCACACGGACTTCCCGCCGCGGGACGAGTGGGAGATCGACCTGCTCCGGTTCCTGCAGGCGCGCCACGGCCGCGTGTCCATCGAGCGGGTGGTCTCCGGGCCAGGGCTCGCGGCCATCTACGACTTCCTGGTCGAGACGGGCCGGGGGGCGCGCGTCCCCGAGGTCGACGACGCCCCGGACCGCTCGGCCGCGATCGGCCTCCGCGGCGCGGAAGGCGCCGACGAGACGTGCGCCATCGCGGTGCGCCGCTTCCTCGGCCTCTACGGCGCCGAGGCGGGGAACCTCGCGCTGAAGTGCCTGCCGTTCGGCGGGCTCTATGTGGCGGGAGGCATCGCGCCCAAGCTGCTCGGCGCGATCCGGGAGGGGGACTTCATGAAGTCCTTCCTGAACAAGGGCCGCATGGAGAAGGTCCTCGATCAGCTGCGGGTGATGGTCGTCACGGAGCCCCGCGTGGGGCTGCTCGGGAGCCGACGCGCGGCCAGCGCGCTCCTCTGATTTCGGGGATTTTCTCTCGTTTCTGCTTGCCGAAGCGGCCGAACCGACCATCGTTCTCGCCGTGGTGGGACGCTACGCGTGTGGGCTGGCGGCGGTGATGTGTGCGCTGGCGCCGGTCGCGTCGGCGCAGGAGCCCGTGCTCACCCCTCCCGAGCTGGAGACCTACGCCGCGGCCGAGCCCCCCGAGGGTGAGCTCGAGGAGCCGGTGGAGGTGGTCCTCACGCTGACCATCGCGGCGGACGGCACCGTGACCGAGGTGGAGGTCTTCTCGTCGGGCGGCGAGGCGTACGACGCGGCGGCCACCGAGGCGGGGCGGCGCCTCGTCTTCCAGCCGGCCACGCGCGACGGCGAGGCCATCCCGGCGCGCATCCGCTTCCGCTACACCTTCGAGCCGCCGCCGCCGCCGCCCGAGCCGGAGGAGCCGCCGCCCCGCGTGGACGGCACCTTCGAGGGGCAGGTCCTCGACGGCGAGGGCGTCCCGGTCGAGGGCGCGCGTCTCTTCCTCGACGCCACCGAAGGGAGCGTCAGCCGCCAGGCCACGACCGACGTCGAGGGTCGCTTCACGCTGCCCGCGCTGCCCGCGGGCCAGTATCTCGTCGCGGTCGAGGCGCCCGAGTTCGCGACCTTCGACGCGACCGAGACGGTCACCGCGGGCGAGGCGCTCAGCGTGACCTATCGGCTGACGCCGGCCGAGGCCGCCGAGGAGGCCGACGAGGGCCCGGAGCTGGGCGTGACGGCGCAGTTCGAGCGGCCGCGCCGGGAGGCCACGCGTCGCACCATCCCGCGCGAGGCGCTGACCTCGATCCCCGGGACGCGCGGGGACGCGCTGCGGGTGGTGGAGCTGTTGCCCGGCGTGGCGCGGCCGCCGTTCCTCGCGGGCCTGCTCATCATCCGCGGTGCGGCCCCGCAGGACAGCGAGGTCTACCTCAACGGCAGCGCGGTCCCGCTCCTCTACCACTTCGGTGGGCTGACGAGCTTCTACAACTCGCGGCTCCTCGAGCGCATCGACTTCTACCCGGGCAACTTCGGCGTCCGCTACGGCCGCCGCATCGGCGGCATCCTCGAGGTCGAGCCACGCGACCCCGCGACCGATCGCGTGCACGGCATCCTGGACATCAACCTCATCGACAGCTCGCTCCTGATCGAGACCCCGCTGGGCGACAACGCCGGCATCGCGATCGCCGCGCGCCGCAGCTACATCGACTTCTTCTTCTCGGAGGTGGTGCCCGACGACGTCTTCGACGTGCTCGCGGCGCCCGTCTACTACGACTACCAGCTCATCTTCAGCTGGAAGCCGACCCGGCAGGACCGCATCCGCGCGCTCGTCTACGGCAGCAGCGACGAGTTCCGCACCATCTTCAACGGCGACGAGTTCTCGCGCCCCTTCGGCCTGAACCTCTCCACCCAGTTCCACCGCGGTCAGCTCGAGTGGCGCCACGTCTACGACGACGTCTTCCAGCAGGACGTGATGGTCTCCGCCGGCTGGACGGGGCTGGTCATCCAGGCGGGCGAGGCGTTCGGCTTCGACGCGGACTTCGTGCCGGTCACCGTGCGCACCGAGTGGCAGCTCGCGCTCGCCGACGAGGTGAAGCTGCGCTGGGGCTTCGACTGGCTCTTCACCCCGAGCAGCCTCGCCATCCGCGCGGGCACGCCGACCCAGTCCGAGGGCCAGCCGCAGAGCACCGACCCCAACGCGCCGCGCAGCCAGGAGAACTTCCGGGCCGACGCGTACCGCCCGGCCGTCTACGTGGAGTCCACGCTGCAGCCCTTCGAGCCGCTCACCGTCGTGCTCGGCCTTCGCCTCGACTACTACCGCGACATCTCCGACTGGAGCTTCGACCCGCGCATGACCTTCCGCCTCGCGGTCGATCCCCAGTGGACGATCAAGGGCGGCGTGGGCCTCTTCAGCCAGCCCCCCCAGTTCCAGGAGACCGCGCCCGGGCTCGGCAACCCGGACCTCGACCCGATCACCTCGCTCCACAACAGCCTCGGGGTCGAGTTTCGCTACGACCAGACGTGGCGCTTCGAGCTCGACACCTACTACAAGCACATCTTCGATCGCGTGGTCGGCACCGAAGGCGGCCTACCGCCGTTCTTCTCCAACGAGGGCGTCGGCCGGATCTACGGCGCGGAGCTCGGCGTGCGCGCGGACCCGACCCCGGGCTACCCGATCTACGGCTTCGCCAGCTACACGCTCAGCCGCTCGGAGCGCCAGGACCGCGGCGGCGACTGGCGGCCGTTCGACTTCGACCAGACCCACATCTTCACCATCGCGCTCGTCTGGCGCATCGGCGACGGCTGGGAGGCAGGCGGCACCTTCCGGCTGGTCAGCGGCAACCCGTTCACGCCCGTCACCGGCTCGATCTACGACGTCGCGGCCGACACCTACCGCCCGCTCTACGGCGCGGTGAACAGCGAGCGGAACCCCTTCTTCCACCGCCTGGATCTGCGGATCGAGAAGGTCTTCAACATCGAGAACGTGATGCGGCTCGCCATCTACCTGGACGTGCAGAACGTCTACAACCAGCAGAACCGCGAGGCGACGACCTACAGCTTCGACTACACCCGGAGCGCGGAGATCCCCGGCCTGCCCATCCTGCCGTCGCTCGGCATCCGGGGGGAGCTGTGAAGAAGCTCTCCCTGCTCCTGGCGCTCCTCGCGGGCGGCTGCGTGATGGACCTGCCCACCGGCGTGCGGGTCGACCGGCCGCGCGTGCTCGGCGTGCGCGTGGACATCGACGGCGATCCGGAGCGGGCCGCGGCGCGCCCGGGCGACGCGCTGACCCTCCGCTGGCTCGTGGTCGGGCACGAGGGCGATCCCCCCGAGTGGTCGAGCGCGATGGCCGCGTGCGTCGCCCGGCCGAGCAACCTCGGCATCCCCACCTGCGACGGCGCCCCCTTCGCGTTTCAGCTCCCCACCGAGCCGACGGCCGCGCCGAGCTTCGCGTTCGAGATCCCGGGCGACGTCCCGGTCGAAGGGCGGGAGACCGAGATCCTGGTGATCGGCGTGCTCTGCGCGGGCGGCACGCCGGTGTTCTCGATGGACGATCTCCCGAGCTGCGAAGAAGAGGAGGCGGTCGCCGAGCGATTGATCTTCGCCTTCCCCTTGGTCGAGACCGACGCCGAGGACGACGCCAACCAGCACCCGAGCCTGGGCGACGAGACCCTCACCATCGACGACACGCCGTGGCCCGCGTCCGACGTGGTGCCGGAGAGCGGCTGCGCAGGAGGCGACCTCGTGCAGATCCGCGCGCGGGTGGAGGACGAGCCGAGCTTCGTGCGCCTCACCACGTCGCCCTCGGACCGCGAGATGTACGACGAGGTCGTGCTCGGCGAGATGCCGCGCGTGGTCGAGACCCGAGAGGAGCTGCTCGTGACGCACGTGGCCACGGCCGGGCTCTTCACGCGCCTGCAGACCGAGGTCTTCGACGACCCTCCGCTCGAGGTCCCATGGCGCCACCCCGAGCCGGAGGAGATCCCGGACGACGGCCTGACGGTGCGCTTCTGGTTCGTGGCCCGCGATCAGCGCGGCGGCATGGACTGGGTCGAGCGCGCCCTCTGCGTCGTGCCCTGACAGGCTCTATTGCGGACGAGGCGCAGCGGCGCGGAGGAGGCGGTCGGCGACGGCGCGGCCGAGGCCGCTCGGGTCCGGGAGCGCGACCACGGCGACGTCCACGCCGACCTCGTCCAGCTCCCGGAGCGCGGCGTAGAGCGCGCGGGCCGCGGCCGCGGGATCGGCGGGCAGCGCGAGCTCTCGCACCACGGCCCCCGAGGCCGCCTCGCGGGCCAGGGTCGATTGCAGATCTTCGGCCGCCACCGCGAGGACCCGCGCGCGCGGCGCGTAGTGCGAGGGCAGCGTGCCGGGCGCGGCCGTGTCGCCCCCGATCGAGACGGGCCGCCCCAGCGTGGCCTCCAGCGCCTCGAGCGAGACGCCGCCCGGCCGCAAGAGCCGCGGGGTCTCGCCGCTCAGGTCGACGATGGTCGACTCGACGCCGACCCGGCACGCGCCGCCGTCGAGGATCAGGTCGACGCGATCCGCGAGCTCGATCGCGACGTGCGCCGCGGTGGTCGGGCTGACCTGCCCGAAGCGGTTCGCGCTCGGCGCCGCGAGCCCGCCTTCGAAGGCTCGCAAGAGAGATTGCGCCACGGGGTGGTCCGGCACGCGCACGCCCACCGTGGAATGCCCCCCGGTGACCACGTCCGAGACGTGCGCCGCCTTGGGCACGATGAGGGTCAGCGGGCCGGGCCAGAAGGCGGCGGCGAGCTTCTCCGCATCGTCGCTCCATCGGGCCGCCCAGCGCGCCGCGTCCTCGGGCGCGGCGAAGTGCACGATGAGCGGGTGGTCGGCCGGCCGGCCCTTGGCGGCGAAGACGCGCCGCACCGCCTCGTCGTTCGCCGCGTCCGCGCCGAGGCCATAGACGGTCTCGGTCGGGAAGGCGACGAGCCCTCCCGACCGCAGGATCCGCGCGGCTTGCTCGACGGGTCGCACCGCCGAGGCTTGCCGCGCGAGCCAGGGGCCGTCAATCCTGGCGCGCGAACACCATCGGGTACTCGGCCTGGAGCGGGCTCGACGGCCCGCGCCGCAGGCGCACCCGGCTCACCGCGCGGACGACGCAGGCGCCGAGCGACTCGGAGCCCGTCGAGTTCTCGACCACGCGCACGCCCGAGAGGTTGCCCATCGGCTGCACGGTCAGGCCGACCTGGATGCGCCCGGAGAGGTTGGGGTTGCCACGCGTCAGCTCGCCTTCGTAGCAAGCACGCACCGCGCCCATGCGAGCCCGCAGCGCGCGATGCAGCTCGCGCGGGTCGAAGGTCGGGTCGATGGGGTCCGGGATCCAGCCCGGGCCGCTCGGAGGCCGGACGACGGTGACCACCCGCTCGGGCAGCGGATCGCTCGGCCCCTGCTCTTCGATGGCGCCCCGGCGAAGGCCGCTCAGCGGCTGCGGGCCCAGGCCACCGCCGGGCGGGCCGCGGCCTTCGCGCTCGTCGATCTGGCCGACGCTGTTGCTCGCCACGGTGGTGCCCCCGCCCTGCGCGAAGACGTCCTCGGCGCGTTCGGTCGGCGCTCCGTTCTGCAGCACGTTCGCGAACGCACCCGCGATCTCGCTCTCCGCGCCGATCAACAGGCTCTGAACGTCATCGGCCGCCGCGCGGGCGATCGCGTCGTGGTCCACGGTCGGGCGCGTGTCGGCGGAGCCCTCGCGCAGCGAGGACGGCGCGCTCGCGTGACGGGGCCGGTCGACCGTCTCCGTCGGCTCCGACGGGAGGTCATCGGCCACCTCGGGCGCGTCGTCGGCGACCGGGTCGTCCGCGTCCGCGATCGTCGGCGCGTCGTCCGGCGGCGGCGGCGGGGCGATGATCCACTCGACGTGGCGGCTGGGGATCAGCTGCCGCTCCACGGGCCAGTCCGCTTCGACGACGAACACCACGAGCGCGAAGTGGAGCAGGAACGACGCCGCGACGAAGCTCGAGAAGGTCCAGTCGGTGCCGCCCATCAGCCCGCGCTTGAGCGACGACGGGAGCTGCGGCTTCGAGCGGGCCGGCGGCCGATCCACGAGCTGGACGAGCACGGAGACGTCGCCGATGACGACCTTCGCCCTCCCCTCGCCTTCGAGCTTCAGCTCGCGGAAGCCGCCTCGCGCCTCCGCGTCGGCGAGGTCGCCTCGCGACGTGCGACCCGTCCACGCCTCGCGCACCTTCAGGCGCCACGCGCCATCCCGGAACGACAGCAGCGGCAGGGGCGGCCCGGCCTTCGACACCGCGAGGGGCACCTCCCCCTCGGGCCCCACGATCACCTCCTGGTCGGGGCCGCGCACCCCCTCGAGCTCGATGCGACCGTCTCGGACGACGGCGAAGCGGACCCAGCGCGGGCCGCTGGCGACGGGTTGGACGGCGCGCATGACCGCGGTCATGGCGCCAGGACGGACGGGAACCCTCCCGCCCTGCTCGACGGGCGTCGGCTCGGGCACGGTACCTCCAAGGCATCGGCGCGGCGTGCCGAAAGGGCTCGCCTGTCGCCTCGCGTGCCGGGTCAGACAGCGGGTGCGGCGAGGGGTTCCGGCGCCGCGGACTTTTCTTCCGCCGCCTCGCGCGAGCGCTTCTGCATCACGAGCGGCATCACGTACGGGAAGCCGATGCGCATCGCGTCGACGTCGGCGTCGATCTGACCGACGAGCCAGAACATCAGCACCGACGCGCGCTCGACGTAGAACCAGCCGTCGGGGTAGTCGACCGAGCGCATCAGCTCGCGCAGCTCTTCACGGGCCACCTCGGGATCGGCCAGCTGCTCGAGGTCCTCCTGGCTCGCCCGCATCAGCGCGCCGGGCGTCCGGTCCTGGATGCGCATGAGCTTCTCGAAGTAGCTGTAGACCGTCTTCTCGAGCAGCTCCCGGTTGGCCTCGCGCGACGCGAAGCCCATCTGATAGAAGCCGCGCAAGAGACGCTCCCCGTCCTCGTCGAACAGCCCCTGCAGGATCTCGATCATCCCGTCGACGAGCTCCTGGCGCACCTCGCTGATCGCGCCGAAGTCGAGCACCACGATCTTCGGCCGGTTGGGCTTGCGGCCCGCCTGCACCAGGAAGTTTCCGGGGTGCGGATCGGCGTGGAAGAGGCGGTGCACGAAGAGCTGCTCGTAGAACGACTCGACCAGACGGATCGCGACCGAGTGCGGGTCGATGCCGAGCGCAGGCATCTCCTCGACCCGGTTGATCTTGAGCCCCTCCATGAACGTCATCGTCAGGACGTTGCGCGTGGTCAGCTCGTGCACGACCTCGGGGAAGAGGATGTCCTTCGCGTGGGCGAAGTTCGCGCTCATGCGCTCCATCATCTGCGCCTCGTGCAGGTAGTCGGTCTCGCGCTCGAGGAGATCGACCAGCGCGTCGCCGACCCGCTCGATGTTCTGCACCGGGACGAACCACTTGTAGACGACGATGGCGAGCCGGAGCACGCGCATGTCGACCTTGATGACCTCGCGGATGCCCGGGTAGAGCACCTTCACCGCGACCCGCGTCCCGTCGTGCAGCGTCGCCTCGTGCACCTGCCCCAGGCTCGCGGCCGCGATCGGCTGCTCGGCGATGACCTGGTAGAGCTCGTCCGGCTCCTCGCCGAAGTCCTCGAAGAAGGTCGGCTCGAGCTCGTGGAACGGCCGCGGCGGCACCGCGTCCTGGAGCTGCTCCAGCTCCTTCGTGTACACGCGCGGCAGGAACCCGCCCATGATCGACAGCACCTGGCCGAGCTTGATGTAGACGCCGCGGAGCCGGAGCGTCGCCTGTAGGAGCCGCTTCGCGTTCACCTCGTCGACGCGCTTGCGGCGGCGGTGCAGCCAGTTGGGCAGGCGCTTCTTGTCGCGGCCCGTCTCCGGATCGCGCTCCCAGCGGTGCAACAGGCCGCCCAGCCCGAGCTGCAGCATGTAGCTCAGGAAGATGAGCCCGAAGACCCAGAGCGCCCGGACGAGTCGGAGGAAGAGCTGCATCGAGAGGCCGGAGGCGGGGCGACGTTATCACGCATCGCGCGCGCTTCACGCCGCGCCAACGTAGACTCAGCAGGGTGAGCCGGAAAGAACGGATCTACTCCCTGCGCGACGAGTACAACGCCGCGCGTCGCAAGGGGAAGACGAGCGCGGCGCTGAAGGCCCTGAGCGAGCTGGAGAAGCTCGAGCCAGAGGAGCCCCGCTGGCCGCACCAGCGCGGCGAGATGCTGCGGCGCGAGGGCGACGCCGCCGAGGCCGCCGACGCCTTCGAGCGCGCCACGGATCTCTATGCGGCCGAGGGCTTCGTCGCCCGCGCGGTCGCGATGGCCAAGACCCTCCTCCAGGTCGACCCCAGCCGCACCGAGGTGCTCGACCGCGTCGACCCCAGCGTGGCCCGCAAGGCCCACCGCGAGGCGCGCCCGCACTCGGGGGAGCTGCGCGCCGTCGGACGCAGCATGGTCGAGGAGGCGCCGAAGCTGAAGCCCTCGCCGACCGCGTCCGCCGACGAGATCCGCTTCCTCGACATCGAGCTGGTCGAGGAGGACGAGATCATGGAGCTCGACGTCTCCGAGCTCGAGCTGATCGAGGACGAGCCGCCGGTCACCCTGAGCCTGATCCCCGACGCGCCCGAGCCGCCCGCGAGCGCGCGCCTCGATCGGCTCGCGCTGATGCCGAGCTTCCCGCTCTTCTCGGAGCTGCCGCCCTCGCGGCTGCGCCGCCTCGCCCAGGGCGCCGAGCTCGTCGAGCTCCCCGCGGGGGCGACGGTCATGCGCAAGGGCGATCCCGCCGACGCGCTCTACTGCATCGTCGACGGCCGCGTGCGCGTGGAGGTCGCGGGCCTCCCCCCCGAGCAGCGCCCGCGCCTCGGCGAAGGAGACGTCTTCGGCGAGTCGGTCCTGCTCGAGCACGCGGTGCGCCAGACGGACGTCGTGGCGATCGATCCGCTGACCGCGCTGCGCGTGCCCCGCGCGGTGCTCGACGAGATCGTCGAGGGTGTCCCGATGCTGGACGACCTCCTCTTCGAGCTCCTCGCGCGCCGCCTGCTGGCGAACTTCCTCGGCACCTCGCCGCTCTTCACCCCGTTCTCTCCGAGCGATCGACGCGAGCTGGCCAAGCGCTTCGAGGTCCGCCGCGCCGATCCCGGCACGACGCTGCTCGCCGAGGGCAAGCGCTGCGACGGGCTCTACGTGCTCGTGCAGGGCCGGCTCTCGCTCAGCCGGCCGGGCGGGGTCGAGGATCGCGGCCCGGGCTCGATCCTCGGGATCCGGGCGCTGATCCACCGCGCCCCCGCCACCGCGACCGCGACCACGCTCACCGAGTGCGTGCTCCTGCGTTTGCCGGAGGCGCGCTTCACCGCCTTCGTCGCCACCTACCCGCCCGCGCTCGCCCACCTGGCCGAGATCGCGGCCGGCGCTCGCGCGCTCGACGGCGACACGCTCTCCTGACCTCAGCCGGCGCGCTCGAGCATCGCCTGGAGGAGGACCTGGCAGCCGGCGGCGCAGTCCTCCTTCGTGGCGCTCTCGATCTCGTTGTGGCTGATGCCGTCCTCGCAGGGGATGAACACCATCGCGGTGGGCGCGACGCGCGAGATGTAGCAGGCGTCGTGGCCCGCCCCCGAGACGATGTCGCGGTGGGACAGGCCGTTGGCCTCCGCGGCGCGTCGGACCGCGGCGACGCACTCCGGGTCGAACGGCACGGGCGGCGAGTACCAGATCTCCTCGAGCGCGACCTCGAGCTTCAGCGTCTCGGCCGTCTCGGCGATGACCGCGCGCACCTGCGCGTCCATGCGCGAGAGCGTCGCGTCATCGGGGTGTCGCAGGTCGATGGCGAAGAAGACCTTGCCCGGGATCGTGTTGCGCGAGTTCGGCGTGACTTGCACGAGGCCCACCGTCGCGCAGGCGAGCGGCGCGTGCTCGAGCCCGACGCGGTTGACGGCGTCGATCACCCGCGCCGCGCCGACCAGCGCGTCCCGCCGCGTCTTCATCGGCGTGGGGCCGGCGTGCGCCTCCTGGCCAGTGAAGGTGCACTCGTACCAGCGCTGCCCCTGCGCGTCGGTGACGACGCCGATGGTGCGCTCCTCGGCCTCGAGGATGGGCCCCTGCTCGATGTGCGCCTCGAAGAACGCCTTGACGGGCTTGCCCACGGGGGCCTCGCCCGCGTAGCCGATCCGTTTCAGCTCTTCGCCCATCGTCTTGCCGTCGAGATCCGCGCGGCTCAGCCCGTACTCGAGGTCGAAGACCCCCGCGAAGACGCCGCTCGAGACCATCGCGGGCGCGAAGCGCGAGCCCTCCTCGTTGGTCCACGCGGAGACCTCGATCGCGGCCTGGGTCTCGGCGCCCGCGTCGTTGAGCGCGCGGATCACCTCGAGGCCGCTGAGCACGCCGTAGATGCCGTCGAACTTGCCGCCGGTGGGCTGGCTGTCGATGTGGCTCCCGGTCATCACGGGCGGCAGCGATGGGTCCTTGCCCTCGCGGCGGCCGAAGATGTTGCCCATGCGGTCGATGGTCACCGCGCAGCCGGCCTCCTCACACCAGCGCACGAACAGATCTCGCGCCGCCTTGTCGACGTCGGTCAGCGCCAGCCGGCAGACCCCGCCCTTCTCGGTCGCGCCGATCTTCGCCATCTCCATCAGGCTGTCCCACAGCCGGTCCCCGTCGATTCGGATCTCGCTCGTCATGACCCGGGAGGCTACCGCGCGACGCTCGCCCCTCGAAGCCAAACCGATTCCACACCGAAACAGTCAAGTACTTACGCCTGAAATCACTATACAATCACCGATTCACGGCAGTTTCCCGAGTGATCCGATTGACAATATCGGGGACGTCGCCCAAGACTGACTCGGCGAGGACGATGGAAGCGCTTCAGCTGGTTCGCCCGGGAGAGGGGCTCGATCTCGACGCGGTCAACGCCTCGCTCGAGGGGGCCGACGCCGAAGAGGTGATCCGCTGGGCGGCGGGCTCGTTCGGCGAGCGCCTGGTGATGACCTCGAGCTTCGGCGCGCACTCCGCGCTGATGCTGCACCTCGCCTCGCGGGTGGTGCCGAAGATCCCCGTGATCTTCCTCGACACGGGCTACCTGTTCCCCGAGACGTACCAGTTCGCCGAGCAGCTCCGAGCGCGCTTCGGGCTGCGGGTGGAGGTGTTCTCCCCGCGCATGACGGCCGCGCGTCAGGAGGCGCTCTACGGGCGGCTCTACGACGGCGACGAGGCCGAGCTGCAGCGCTACCAGGAGATCAACAAGATCGAGCCGATGCAGCGGGCGCTCGAGGAGCTGGGCGCGGCGGCGTGGCTCGCCGGGCTGCGCGGGCAGCAGACCGAGTTCCGCGCGGGGCTCCGTCGGGTCGAGGTGCAGAACGGCACCTACAAGGTCCACCCCATCCTCGACTGGTCGAAGGCGGACGTGCTGGCGTACTTCGAGAAGCACGACCTGCCGGTCCATCCCCTCTACCCGTGGGGCTACCGCTCCATCGGGGACGTGCACTCGACGGTGCCGGTGGACCCGAGCAGCGACGACGACCGCTCCGGTCGGCTCCTCGGCGAGAAGCGCGAGTGCGGCATCCACCTGCCGAGCTCGCCGGAGGAAGACGCGAGCCGCCGCTCATCTGGGCTATGACGGCGGGGCGTGCCCCCCGCGACCAGCGTCATCCTCCCCTACCGCGACGCGGTCTCGACGATCGAGATCGCGATCCGCTCGGTGCTGCAGGGCGAGTCCGCGGACGAGGTGGAGCTGCTCGCCATCGACGACGGCTCGCGGGACGACGGCCCCGCCCGCGTCGCGGCGCTCGGAGATCCGCGCGTCCGCAGGCTCGACGGCGGCGGCCGCGGCCTGGTCGCGGCGCTAGAGCAGGGGCGCGCCGAGGCCCGTGGCGCGTGGATCGCGCGCATGGACGCCGACGACGTCAGCCTCCCCGGGCGCCTCGCCGCCCAGCGGGCCGGACTCGCCGCGGCGCCGTCCGTCGGCGTGATCGGCTGCCGGGTGAGCTGCCCGGGCGCGGACGAGGGCATGCAGACCTACGTGCGATGGCAGAACGGCCTCGTCACCCCCGAGGACCACGCGCGCGACCTCTTCGTGGAGGCGCCGCTCTGCCACCCCTCGGTGATGCTGCGCCGGGAGGCGCTCGACGCGGTGGGGGGCTGGCGCGACGTGCCCTGGCCCGAGGACTACGATCTCTGGCTGCGCCTCGACGCGGCGGGCTGGGGGCTCGGCAAGCTGCCAAAGGTGCTGCTGGAATGGCACCACACGCCCGGCCGCGCGACGTTCTCGCATCCGCGCTACTCGGCCGCGCGGTTTCGCGAAGCGCGCGCCGCCTTCCTCGCCCCGAAGCTCGGCGACCGCCCCTTCGCCATCTGGGGCGCGGGCCGGACGGGGCGTCGCCTCGCGCGCGCGCTCGAGGCGCACGGGCTGCGCGCGAGCGCGTGGATCGACATCGACCCGGACAAGGTCGGCCGCGCCGCGCGGGGCGCGCCCATTCACGGCCCGGACGCGGTCACCGGCGCGCTCGCGGGGACGTACCTGATCGTCGCGGTGGGGGCGCGAGGCGCGCGGGCCGAGGTGCGCGCGCGCCTCGGGGCGCTCGGTCTCCGAGACCCGCGCGACTTCCGCTGCGCCGCTTGAGGTAGAGTGCCGCCGTGAGCCGCCGACTGAGCCACTGGGGATGGGGCTACGAAGACCGCTTCCCCGATCGAGAGACGCGCCGCCTCTTCGCGCAGCAGCTGCAGATGCTCGCGCAGTTCCCGGAGGTGGTCGACCCGCGCGAGCCCGTCCCGCTCGAGGAGGCGCGTGTCCCCACGCCGCGCATCCAGGCGCCGGACACGCTGGCCGAGATCACGTCCACCACGATCCGCGACCGGGCCACCCGAGCGCATGGCCGCGCGTACCGAGACATCGCGCGCGGCTTCGCGGGCGACTTCGAGAGCGCGCCCGACCTGGTGCTGTCCCCGAAGACCGAGGAGCACGTCCGGGTCGCGCTCGACTGGGCCTCGGACGCGGGCGTCGCGGTGGTGCCCTACGGCGGCGGCACGTCCGTCGTGGGCGGCGTCGAGGTGGAGGCGCGCGACCGCCCTGTCGCGTGCCTCGATCTGCGCGGGATGGACGAGGTCCTCGAGCTGGACCCGGTGTCCCGGTCGGCGCGCATCCAGGCGGGCGCGACGGGCCCGCGCCTCGAGGCGCAGCTCAAGAAGCAGGGCCTCACGCTGCGCTTCTTCCCGCAGAGCTTCGAGCTGTCGACGCTGGGCGGCTGGATCGCGACGCGCGCCGGCGGGCACTTCGCGACGCGCGACACCCACATCGACGACCTCGTCGAGTCCACCCGCATGCTCACGCCGCGCGGCGTGTTCGAGTCGCGGCGCCTCCCCGCGTCGGGCGCGGGCCCGAGCCCGGACCGCCTGGTGCTGGGCTCGGAGGGCGCGCTCGGCGTGATCACCGAGGCGTGGCTCCGCGTCCGGCCGCGCCCGATCTGGCGCGCCAGCGCGTCGGTGCGCTTCACCAGCTGGAAGGACGCCGTCGCGGCGACCCGCGCCGTCGCGCAGAGCGGGCTCTACCCCTCGAACTGTCGGCTGCTCGACAAGCGCGAGGCGCTGCTGAACCGCGTGGCCACCGACGGCACGCACGTCCTCTTGCTCGGGTTCGAGTCGGCCGAGCACGGCGTGGAGAGCTGGATGGAGCGCGCGCTCGAGATCGCGCTCGGGCTCGGCGGCGCCTGCAAGGACGGTCCGGTCTACCGCATCAAGAAGCCAGAGGAGGCCGCCGCGCCGCGCGACGAGGCCGAAGAGCGCTGGCGGACCGCGTTCCTCGACGCTCCCTACATCGTCAACTCGATGGTCAGCCTCGGCGTGATCGCCGACACCTTCGAGACCGCGTGCACCTGGGACCGACTCGACGCGATGCACGGCGCGATCGTGCACGACGTGCGGGACGCCATGAAGCGCGTGGCCGGCGCGGGCATGATCAGCTGCCGCTTCACCCACGTCTACCCGGACGGGGCGGCGCCTTACTTCACCTTCCTCGCGCCGGCCAAGCGCGGCTCGGAGCTCTCGCAGTGGAGCGAGATCAAGAGCGCGGCGAGCGAGGCGATCCTCAAGCACGGCGGCACGATCACGCACCACCACGCGGTCGGGCGCATGCACGCGCCGTGGGCCCGGCGGCAGCGCCCCGCGCTCTTCGGCGAGGCGCTCCAGGCCATCAAGGAGCGCTGGGACCCGGCGGGGATCCTCAACCCGGGCGTCCTGATCTGACTCAGAGCCGCTGCAGCGCGGCGCGCTCGGCCTTCCGGAGGCTGAGCATGCGGAGGCGCACGTCGAAGCGGCCGTCTTCGCGGCGCTTGCTGCCGAGCGCCTTGCCCCGCAGCGACCGCGCTTCCCCCTCGAGGGTGAGGGTCAGCTCGGTCGGCTTGCCGGGCGCGAAGGCGCGGTCGAGCACCACGTGCAGCACCTCGCCCTCGAAGCGAAGCGCCTCGCCGCGCGCCTCGCCCGCCTCGACCGCGGCGCTCACTCCCGCCCCCGGCGCGCCGCGTCGCGGGCCTCGCGGAGGTCCTGCTTCTCCTTGATGTCCTCGCGCTTGTCCCCGACCTTTCGGCCCTTGCCCAGGCCGAGCTCGACCTTCGCGTAGCCGCCCTTGAAGTAGACCGCGAGCGGGACCACCGTGTAGCCGCGGGTCGTCAACCGACCTTCCCACTTCTCGATCTGGGAGCGCTTCAGCAGGAGCTTCCGCACCCGCCTCGGCTCGTGCTGGAAGAAGGGCCCGGCCTGCTCGTAGGGCGCGATGTGCATCTTGTGCAGGAACACCTCGCCGTGATCGAAGAGCGCGTAGCTGCCGTCCAGGTCGGCGCGGCGCTGCCGGAGGCTCTTCACCTCCGAGCCGGTGAGCACCATGCCGGCCTCGAGGCGCTCCTCGATGACGTACGTCTTCGTCGCCTTCGGGTTGCGACAGACGAGCAGCTCACCGGGGACGTCTTTCTTCTTCTTCGCCATCGCAGGAGCCGCTCTCTGTAGCACAGGCGCCGTCCGGGGCTCGCCACCCGAGCGCGATGGCGGCCCGGATCTCGGCCACCCGGGCCGCGTCGGCCTCCTCGAGCACCAGCCCCTCGAGCGCCGCGTCGAAGCGCTCCACCTGCGCGCTCATCGCCGCGCCCGAGAGGTGCGCGAGCGCGGCCAGCTCCACCCCGAGCCGCACCGAGACGCCCACGTCCAGCCCCTCACGCGCGGCCTCGAGGGCGGCGCGGCGCGCCTCGGTCTCGGACGCCTCGTGGGAGGCGGGGAGCCCATCGGGTCGCCACCCCTCCGCCGTCAGCACCAGGGGCGCGTCGACGCCCGGCACCTCACCGCGCACGGCGAGCTGCGGCCAGCGCAGCGAGACCATCGCCTCGAGCCGTCCGTCCCCGTCGACGTCGGTGAGCGCCGACGCGCAGGCCCCCGTGGCGAGCGCGTCGCCCGCGATGGGGAGCGCCTCCGCGCGGCCCTCCGGATCGACGCGCACCACCGCGAGGCAGCGCTCCCCCGCGTCGTCGTCGCGCGCCACGAGCACATCTTCCCTGCCGTCCCCGTCGAGATCGGAGCGCGGCGGCTCCGGCAGCGACACGCGCCCATGGCGCTCCCGGAGCCCGTCGGGCTCGTGCGAGTCGAGGGCCACGACCACGCCACGCCGAGACACCACTCGCACGGCGTATTGCTCGCCTCGCTCGAACGCGAGCGCCACGAAGCCGTCCCCGGTCCGCCGCTGGGTGCGCGTCCACCCCGCCTCGCGCAGGGCCGCCTCGACCTCGACCGCCTCCTCCTCGGGCTCGACCCCGACCCGCATCCAGTCCTCCGGGCGCGGCCCCTCGAGCGCGCCGGCGCAGGCGGCTGCGAGGGCCGCGAGCCCCACGTAGAGGTGCGTGACGGAGCGTCTCATCCAGGTGCAGGTGTGGCACGGCGCGGCCGATGGACCAATGGGCTATGGTGGCGCGGGAGGGGGACCGTGAGCGCTGGTTCGACGAGGAGGTCTTCGCCGGGAGACGAGACCGTCCGTGGAGTCGGGGCGCGCGTGGGTCTCGGACGCGTCGCTGCCTTCGTGGCCGTGGCGGGCGCCTACGCGGTGGTGACGGGAGCGAGCCTCGCGAGCCAGTTCCAGCTGGGCATGCCCGCCCCCTTCTGGCCGGCCTCCGGGCTCGGCTTCGGGCTGCTGGCGATGCGCCCGCGGAGCGACTGGCGATGGCTCGTCCCCGCGATCTTCGTGGGCGCGAGCCTGTCCGACATCCTCTTCGGGTACCCCTTTGCACAGTCGCTGGGCTTGGCGGGAGTCAACGCGATCGAGCCAGTGGTCGCCGTCCTCGTCTGGCAGAGGATCGTCGGCGTCGAGAGGCAGCAGCTGCGCTCCGCCAAGGACGTCCTCGCCATGGTGGCCAGCGCGGGCGCGGGCGCGCTCGTCGGGGCGGGCCTGGGCGTGCCCATCCTCCAGACCCTCGTCGACGCGCCGTTCGTCAGCACCTTCGCGCACTGGGCGGTCGACGACTTCCTGGGCGTCATCGTCGTCGGTCCGGTCGTCCTCGCGTGGTGGCCTGGTGCGCCGGCTTCCAGCTCGCGCCGGTCCGCCGAGTCCGCGCTGATCGTCGCGCTGCTGGTGGGCGTGTCGCTCACCGCGCTCGCGCGGGCCGCGGACCTCACGGGCCTCGCCCTCCTCTACCTGACGGTCCCGCTCCTCGTCTGGGCGGCCCTGCGGACCGGTCCCCGCGGCACCTCGCTGGCGTGCCTCACGCTGTCGGGCGTCGCGGTCTGGGCCACGCTCAGCGGCGCGGGCCCACTCGCCCAGGTGGAGATCGCCGAGCGGTCGATGGCAATACAATTCTTCCTGTCACTCAATCTGCTCCCGGTCTACGTGCTGATGGGGGTCGTTCAGAGCCGCGACGGGCTGACCGAGACCCTCGCCACGCGGGAGGCCCAGTACGCGCGCATCCTCGAGTCGACGTACGAGGGGGTGTGGGAGATCGACGCGCAGGGGATCACCCTCTACGCGAACACGAGGATGGCGGAGATGCTGCGCCGCCCCGTCGAGGAGGTGCTCGGCCGGTCGATCTTCGAGCTGATCCACGAGGACGATCGCGCCACCCTCGAGAGCAGCCTCGCCCAGCTCGAGCGCACGGCCGAGTACGAGCTGCGGCTCCGAACCCAGGACGGCGGCGCGCTCGAGGTCTCGATCACGGCCGACGCGATGCTCGACGAGAGCGGCGCGTACCGCGGCGCCGTCGGCCTGTTCCGCGACGTCAGCGAACGGCGCCGCGAGGAGGAGCGCCGGGAGGCGCTCGAGGCGCAGCTCCAGCAAGCACAGAGGCTCGAGGCGATCGGCATGCTCGCGAGCGGGATCGCGCACGACTTCAACAACCTCCTCACCTCGATCCTCGCGTACTCGGACATGCTGGTCAGCACCTTGCCGGAGGGCACCGACGAGGCGGACTTCGCAGCGCAGATCCTCGACGCCGCGGAGCGGGGGAGCGAGCTGACGGCGCGCGTGCTCGCGTTCAGCCGCAAGCAGGTCTTGTCGCTCCAGCCCCTGGACCTCGGCGTCCAGGTCGAGCGGAGCCTGGCGATGGCGAGGCGACTGCTGGGCGAGCAGATCGAAGTGGATCTCACCCTGCCCCGTGACCCGGTCCCGGTAGAGGCCGATCCGGGTCAGGTCGACCAGGTGCTGCTCAACCTGCTCGTCAACGCCCGCGACGCGATGCCGGACGGCGGGCGCATCGAGCTCACCGTGGACACCGTCGAGAGCCATCGCTTCTCGGGGTCGGGCCCCGAGCTGCCGGTGGCGCGGCTCACGGTTCGCGACCACGGGTGCGGCATCACCCCCGAGGATCTGGCCCACATCTTCGACCCCTTCTTCACCACCAAGGAAGCGGGGATCGGCACCGGGCTCGGCCTGGCCACGTCACGCGGCATCATCGAGCAGCACGGGGGTCACATCTCCGCCCGGTCGGTGGTGGACGAGGGGACCACCTTCGAGGTGCTGCTGCCGCTGCGCCCGGAGCTCTCCCCCACCCAGGACCGCACCCGCCGCGAGCTCGACCGAGCCGCCCTCCACGCGAGGCCCGGCGAGACCCTCCTGCTGGTGGAAGACGACCCACAGATCTTCCGCATGGCTCACAAGATCCTGACCGACGCCGGCTTCCTCGTGCTCGGCCGCACGTCGCCGGCCGGCGCGGTCCAGCTCATGAAGGAGTCGCCGACCCAGCTCGATCTCCTGGTGTCGGACGTGGTCATGCCCGAGATGTCGGGGCCCCAGCTGTACGCGCGCCTGCGCGAGGCCCAGCCGGATCTGCGCGCGCTCTTCGTCTCCGGCTACCCCAAGGACTTCCTCGGCGCGGGCGGGCGCGTCACCGAGAGCGTGGAGCTGCTCTTGAAGCCCTTCACGCCGGTCGATCTGCTGCAGCGCGTGCGTCAGATGCTCGACGCGGGCAAGCGCATCGCGCCCCGCTGAACGAGGGATCACTCGACCCGCGCGAGGACGCGACCGTGCACGCGCTCCGCGCCGGCCTCCCGGAGCGCCTCCGAGCAGGCCGCGAGGGTGGCGCCGGTCGTGCGCACGTCGTCGATCAGGAGCACGCGCCCGCGGATGGGCTTGGCCACGAACGCGCCCCGCACGTTCTCCGCGCGGCCCGGCTCGTCGAGGCCCGCCTGGGGAGGCGTGTCCCGCGTGCGGCGGAGCAAGCGCGGGCGGTGGGGGACGCCGAGGGCGCGAGCCACGCGTCGGGCGAGCAGCGCGGACTGGTTGAACCCGCGCTCCGCGAGGCGACGCCGATGCAGGGGCACGGGGACGACGAGGTCCACTTCGCCCGCGAGAGACCTGCACGCCCGCGCGAGCCTCGCGCCGAGCGGCTCGGCGAGCTCGGACCGGCCCCGGTACTTCAGGCGCCGGATCGCCTCCGACATCGGCCCTCCGTACAGATACGCGGCCTGCTCGCCCGCCGCGGGCTCCAGCAGCGAGGCGCAGACCTCGCAGAAGCCGACCACGCCGGGCGGCAGCTCGAGATCACAGCCGCCGCAGCGCCGCGGCGCGACCAGCTCCAGCACACCGCCCAGGATGCTTCGTACCCACATGCGCGCGGCCATCGGCCGATCCCGGCCGCGGTTGCTATCGTTCTTCGGTGCCCATCCCCGAAGAGGTCGCGAGCCGCGTCGCGGCGACCGCGCGCGAGCTGGCCGACACCCCCGAAGTCGAGAGCTTCCTGCTCGGGCTCGCCACCGAGTCGGTCCGCGAGTCGGCCGGGCTGGGCGCGGACGCGGTGGTCGACGTCTTCCGCACCGACGACGAGGAGGAGGCGCGTGAGGTCCTCTCCCACCTCGAGCGCGAGCTGGCCGCGCACCCCAAGCGCCGCACCCTGCACGTGGACGCGGGGACGGCGCCGCTCGGTGGCCTCGTCCGGGTGTACGTGGCCCTCTGGGCGACGCCCTCGGTCTGAGGCGCGGCCCGTCAGTGCGAGTAGGGCTCGCCCCGCAAGATCGTGTACGCGCGATAGACCTGCTCGGCCAGGAAGACGCGGGCGAGTCGGTGGGGCAGCGTCATCGCGCTGAGCGAGAGCCGCACGTCGGCCGCGCGGCTGACCTCGGGAGGCAGACCGTACGAGCCGCCGATCAGGAAGGTGATCGACGGCACGCTGCGGACCTCGCACTCGCCCACGAAGCTGGCGAGCTTCTGGCTGCTCCACGCGTCGCCCTCGACCTCGAGCGCGACGACCTTGCCGCGCGCGTCGAGGGCCTTCTCGAACTTCGCCTGGACCTGGTCGATCGGCCCATCCTTGAGCTCGATCTCCTCGAGCTTCACGTAGCGGCCGATGCGCCCGAGGTAGTCGTCGAGCACCTTGCGGAGCGGCTTCTCTTTGACCTTGCCGACGGCGACGATCGTGACGCGCACGTCAGTCGGGGGTCGATACGCGCGGCGCGTCCATCCAGAGCGACTCGAGGTCGTAGTAGCCCCGCGTGTCCTCGTGGAAGATGTGGACGATGACGTCGCCGAAGTCCATCAGGACCCAGGCCGCCTGCGGCAGGCCCTCGACGCTGAGGCAGCGCTGGCCCGTCTTCTTCTTCACGTCGTCCTGGACGTTCTTCGCGAGCGCGGAGACCTGACGGTCGCTCCGGCCGCTCATCACGATGACGAAGTCGGCGTAGTCGACCTTGCCCGCGACATCGATGATCTCGACGTTCAGCGCCTTGCGGTCGAGCCCCGCCTCCGCGATCGCGAGGGCCAGCTTGCGCGCGGAGCTCAGCTGCTCCTCACGCCGCTGGAGCCGCGCCGCCGCCTGCTCTTCGCTCTCCACCACCGGCTCGGCGGCCTTGCCTGACTTCTTCGCCATCTACGTTTCCGTTCGATTCCCCGCGCGGGGGCCGGAGGGTGTACAGCTCCGGAGGGGAGCGCGCAAACGGACCCTCACGCCCGGATCTGCCCGTCGCCGCGCGCCACCCACTTGAGGGTGCACAGCTCCGCGAGCCCCATCGGGCCGTAGGCGTGGAGCTTGGTGGTGGAGATGCCGACCTCGGCGCCGAGGCCGAGCTGCCCTCCGTCGTTGAAGCGCGTCGAGGCGTTGACCAGCACGAGCGAGGCGTCGACCTCGCGGAGCCAGCGCTGGGCCTTGCCGTAGCTCTCGGTGACGATGGCCTCCGTGTGGAGGCTCCCGTGCGCGGCGACGTGCTCCATCGCCGCGTCGATCCCGTCGACCACGCGCACGGCCAAGATCAGGTCGAGGTACTCCTCGTCCCAGTCGGCGTCGGTGGCCGGCTTCGCGTGGGGCACCAGCGCGCAGGTGCGCGCGTCGCCCCGCAGCTCCACCCCCGCGTCCTTCATCGCCTCCCCGATGCGCGGCAGGAACGGGTCGGCCACCGCCGCGTCGACGAGCAGGGTCTCCATCGCATTGCAGACGCCCGGCCGATGGGTCTTGGCGTTGAGCGCGATGGCCGCCGCCTTCTCGAGGTCCGCGTCGGCGTCGACGTACACGTGGCAGACGCCCTTGTAGTGCCGGATCACGGGCACGCGCGCGTTCTCGGCCACGAACCGGATCAGCCCCTCGCCGCCGCGCGGGATCACGAGGTCGAGCACGTCGTCGAGCCCGATCATGACCAGCGTCGCCTCGCGCTCCAGGGTGGGCAGCAGGCTCACCGTCGCCGGGTCGAAGCCCTCCGCCTCGAGGGCCTGGGCGAAGATCGAAGCCAGCGCCTGGTTGGTCCGGAACGCCTCCTTGCCGCCCCGCAGCAGGCAGGCGTTGCCCGCCTTGAAGCAGAGCGCCGCCGCGTCGACGGTGACGTTCGGGCGGGACTCGTAGATGATCCCGATGAGACCCAGCGGGGCCCGCATGCGCGCGACCTCGAGCCCGTTGGGGAGCCGGCGGCTCTGGGTGATCTCGCCCACCGGGTCGGGCAGGCGCACCACGTCGTCCACCGCCGCGGCCACGCCGTCGAGTCGCGCGCGGTCGAGCTTCAGCCGGTCGAGCAGCGCGGCGCTCAGCCCCGACGCCTCGCCCGCCTGCACGTCCGCGACGTTCGCCTCGAGCACGGCCTCGGAGGCGGGGGCGCGCAGCGCGGCGGCGACCCGGCGCAACACGGCGTCCTTGCGCGCGGTCGGCGCGGCGGCGAGCTTCTTCGCGGCGGCCTTGGCGCGTCGCGCGAGGGTCTCGACCTGGGTTCGTAGCTCTTCGGTCACGGCACCCGAGATACTAGCGCCGGGCGCCCTGCGACTCCACGACGGGCTCACTCCACTACATGGTCACTCGACGACCTGCTCACTCGACGACGAGGTCGTCGCGGTGCACGACCTCGTCCCCGCCGTGGTAGCCGAGCCGGCGCTCGATGTCCTCGGTGCGGACCCCGGCCAGCTTCGCGACGTCCTCGGTCCCGTAGCGCGTCAGCCCGCGGCCCACCTCGGCGCCCGAGGCGTCTCGGAGGATCACCAGGTCGCCCGGCGCGAAGTGCCCGCGCACGCCGATGATGCCCGCCGGCAGGAGCGAGCGGCCGCCGGAGCGCACCGCGTCGACCGCCCCCGCGTCGAGCAGCAGATCTCCGCGCGGCCGCAGGGTGTAGGCGATCCAGTGCTTGCGGCTCGAGAGCCGCGCGCCGTGCGGCAGCACGAGCGTGCCGACGTCCTCCCCCGCCAGCACGCGAGGCAGGGTGTCGTCCGCGCGCGCGTCACCGATCACGACCGGGACCCCGTGTCGCGCCGCGCGGCGGGCGGCCTCCAGCTTGCTCCCCATGCCGCCGCTGCCGACCCCGGCGGCCCCGAGGTCGGAGGAGACCAGCGCGCGCGCGGAGTCGACGTCGGCCACCGTCGGCACGCGCTCGCCGCCGTCGAGCACCCCCTCGACGTCCGTGAGCAGCACCAGGAGGTCCGCGCCCGCGAGCGTGCAGACCATCGCGGCGAGCTGATCGTTGTCCCCGAAGCGGATCTCGTCGACCGCAACCGTGTCGTTCTCGTTGATGATCGGCACCGCTCCGAGGCCGAGCAGCGCGTCGAGCGCCGCCCGCGCGTTCAGGTAGCGCTCGCGGTCGGTCAGATCCGCGTGGCTGAGGAGGAGCTGGGCCGCGGTGAGCCCGTGCGGCGAGAACGCGCGCTCCCAGCCGTGCATGAGCAGCGACTGCCCCACCGCGGCGCACGCCTGCAGCTCCGCGATGGCCCGGGGCTTGGCGGTGAAGCCGAGCCGCCCGCGCCCCATGGCGACCGCGCCGCTCGAGACCACGACCACCGCGCGCCCCTCGTCGCGGAGCGCGGCCACCTGCTTCGCGATCGCCGCGAAGCGCCCCCCGCCGGGTCTCGCGCCCTCGTGCAGCGAGGCCCCGACGATGGACCGGCTGCCGATCTTGACGACGACCCGGCGCGCGGCGGCGAGCGTCGCGCGGACCTCGCTCACGGCGTGCCCCCGCCCCGCTCCAGGACCTGATCGAAGTGGTGCGTGAGGGTGTCGACGAGGTCGTTCGGCGCGTCCGCGAGCCCGTCGAGGATCGCGTCGACGAAGCGCTCCACCACCGAGCGGCCCTCCTGGTCGGCCTGCACGATGGCGTCGAACCCGCGCCGGAAGATGCCCCAGAGGCCGAACGGCACCGTGCGCAGCGCGTCGATCCCCGCGTCGGCCACCGCCCCGTCCATCGCGGCGCGGATGCGGTGCGCCTCGGCCTCGGTGAGCGCAGCCCCGCTCGGTCGGCCCGGCTTGCGGAGGAAGTGGTCGAGCATGATCGCGGCCGAGAGCGTCCCGAGCGCGTCCTCCGCGCGGGCCGCGACCCGGAACGGCGCCACGAACGACGCCACCGCGGCCTTCAGCAGCCGACCGCGCTCCGACGACGTCGCCTTCAGCATGCCCGGCCCCGACAGGATCGCGCGGGCCCCGGGCGTCAGCGCGACGCCGTGCCGTCGGGCCACGCGCCGCATGGCCGCCCCGCGCGACAGCTCGCTCAGCAGCCCGTCGAGCATCGGGATCGGCACGGCCCCCGCGAGCCCCGTCACCATCGCGTAGACCGCGGTCGAAGCGCCCGCCTGCCGCGCGAGCGGCGTCGCGCGCCGCTCCTCCAGCGCCCCCGTGTCCACGCTCGATTCGCCCATGGCCGCCGATGATAGCGCAGCCCCTCCCCGCGCCCACTCTCCTTCCCAGCCGCCGGCTCGAAGGCGGGAACAGGGCGCCGCTCACGGCGCGTTGTTCGCCGCGCTCCCGCGCTCTGGATAAGATGCCGCCGTGCTCGTCAGCGACTTCCCGCCCGCCATGATCCGCGCCTTCGGGTTCCTCTTCGGAGCGCTCTGGGGGAGCTTCTTCAACGTCGCGATCTACCGCTGGCCACGCGAGATGAGCGTGGTCAGCCCGCCGAGTCACTGCCCGAGCTGCGGCGCCGCCGTGCCCTGGTACCGGAACCTGCCCATCCTGGGCTACGTCCTCCTGCGAGGCAAGGCCGCTTGCTGCGGCGCGCAGCTCACGCCGCGCTATTTCCTGGTGGAGCTGCTGAGCGGCGCGCTCGGCCTCGCGCTCGCCGAGCGCTTCATCGTGGACATGGGGCCGACCGCGTCGTTGAGCGAGAGCGCCGTCTCGGCCGGGCTCTTCTTCGCGTTCGTGGGCGGCCTCGTCGTGGCGACGTTCGTGGATCTCGAGTGGATGGAGATCCCCGACGAGGTGTCGATCGGCGGCACCGCGCTCGGGCTCGCCACCGTCACCCTGCGCGAGCCGGGCCCCGACGCGGTGGAGGCGGCGCTCGGCGCGGGCGGCGGCTTCCTGATGGTGCAGCTGCTCCTGGTCTGGGCCTGGGAGCGCCTCACCGGCCGGCGCGGCATGGGCGAAGGCGACAGCAAGCTCCTCATGTTCATCGGCGCCTTCCTCGGCTGGAAAGGCGCGCTCTTCGCGCTCGTCGGCGGCGCCTTTCAGGGTGTGATCGTCAGCGCGATCGTCGTCGGCGCGGGGGGCCGCATGAAGGGCGGCGAGCACAGCCAGCCCGCGGCGGAGGGAGACCCGGATCCGGACGCGCCCGAAGCGGAAGAAGACGACCAGGAAGACGGCGAAGAAGGAGACGATCCGGAGGGCGCGTCGAACGATCTCCTCGTCGCGGACGGCACCCGCGCCGTGCTCGACTCGGGCGGCTCACGTCTGATCATCCAGGACGATCGCGGGCGCCTCCTCTGGGAGTACATCGCGGCCAGCGAGGACGACTCTCCGCTCCGCCGCCCCGTCCCGTTCGGCCCGTTCCTCGCGCTCGGCGCGCTCGAGTTCCTCTTCTTCGGCGAGCCGCTGATCGACCTCTACCTGCGGCTCTTCGACTGAGTCAGCCGTCCTCCGGATCCCGGACCTCGTCGATCAGCGTCGGCGGATCGAACTCGTCGTCGGCGAGCGACGGATGGTCCCGGTCCGGGTGGGGCAGGCGCACGTTGGGTTTGGTCGGCACCGCCTTGGCCTGTAGATCGCGCAGGTCGTGCCGCCGCGTCACCTCGGCCGCGTTGGTCGTCAGCCGCTGCGCGATCATCGCCTCGATCTCCGCGATGCGCTTCCGGTAGCTCTGCTGGTTCGGGTGCCGGATCGCCAGCAGCCGGTACATGCTCAGGGCCTGATCGGCGCGCCCCAGCTTGAGCAGCAGCTCCGCCTCCTGTGACGCCATCAGCACGTCGGTCGAGTCCTCGGACGCGTCCTCGAAGCGCGGGTTGCGCTGCGTCCCCGACGCGCCGCCCGCCGACCAGCCGCCCGCCGACCAGCCCGTGCTCTTGCGCGGCGCCTTCTTGCTCAGCCACTCCACGGACGCGCGCCGGGGCGGCACGGGGTCGGACGTCTCCCCGATCGCCTCGCGCACCGCGATCACGTCGGCCAGCATCGCCCGCGCTCGCTCGTCCTCCGGGCGCTCCCGCAAGATCGCGCGGTAGCCGCGGTCGGCCTGCGACAGCACCCCCATCCGGATCTGGAGCTCGCACAGACCGTGGCCCTCCATGGGGACCGTCTCGGGATCGCTCGAGTCGGGCGCCTGGTCCGCGAGGATGCGCTCGGTCGCCTCCACCAGGCGCCGGAGCACCGCGGCCAGCTCACGCGCGTGCGCCGTCTCCGCCGCCTCGAGCGCCCCCGGAAGATCGCGCGCCTTCAACCGCGCGATCACCGTATCGCGGGTCACCTGAGGGACCGGGGCCCGCCGCCACTCCCCGCGGACCAGCGCCGCCAGCGCGCGGTGCCGAGACGCGAGCCACGGCGCGGGCCGCCCCCCGTGCTGGACCACCTCGTCGAGGGCCCGCAGCGCGCTCGGCCCCTGGCCCGCGTGGATCAGGTTCAGCGCGGCGTTGAAGCTCGGGTCGGCCTCGGGCGGGAACGGCGCGAGCGCCTCCGACAGGGCGCGGTCGAGCTGCCCGCCGATCGGCGTCGGCGCCAGCCCGAGCGCGCGGAGCAGCACGTGCGCTTCGCCGTAGCGATGGCGATCCACGAGCCGGCCCACCAGCGGCAGATCGAGCTGCGCGTCGCCCTCCCCTGCGAGCGGCTGGCCCATCTCGAGCAGCCCGAGCAGCTCGCGCACGCGCACGCTCCTGCGGTCGTGGCGCAGCAACGCGGCCCGCGCGAACGCCGCCGCGGACGCCGGGTCACCCCGTCGCCAGAGCGCGATGACCAGCTCGTCGACCGGGGGGAGCGCCGAAGCGGACTGCGCGGGGGTGTTCATGCGCGAGCCCTAACAGGCCGTTGAAGTACCGAGCCCGAAGGATGTCGGAGCGCGACGGCCCGGTTCTCGGTTCGCGGCGACGAGGGAATGCTTCAGCATTTTCGAGGAGACACGGGCCGAGAGACGGGTCGTCCCGCCCGAGAGACGAGGAGCGAGGTTCTTCAACGGACTGCTAGGCCTCGGCGGTCTCGACCGCGAGGGCGCCGTCCCGGATCGGCCGGAACCAGCGGAAGAAGAGGAACAGGTCGATCGCGATCGCGAGCAGACAGAGGAGCGAGAGGAGGAGCGCCCACGCCGAGCTGGAGGGGCCCTTCTCGGCCATCAGCAGGAACGACTCGCTCGTGACGGGCAGACCCATGTCCCGATCGAGGTGCTCGGCCGCGGCGCCGATGCGCCCCCCGAGCTGACCGAAGGTGACGAGCCGGCCGCTGAACTCGTGGCGGGCGAGATCGGCGTCAGCGGCCACCTGGACGTAGACCGTGCGCTGGCCCGCGAGCGGGAACACGACGTATTCGGTGCCGCTCAGCACCCGCCGATACCGTACCGCGCGGCTCATCATGGGCGTCCCGGCCACCCGGACCATCGAGTTCGAGCGCAGATCCGCCGGGTCCAGCTCCGTGACGTCGCCCAGATCGGTCGTCTCCGGATCGGAGAGGAAGAAGGCGACCTCGTGCCGCAGCGAGAGCGCCAGCGTCGCCGCCCCGACCACGACCAGCGCCATCAGCACCAGGGTCAGGGCGCGGCGCGAGCGCGGCGGCTCCGGGAGCATCAGCAGCTCCGGATCCACCCCATCGTCACGCGTGTCTTCGGCCTCGGTCACGTCTCCTCGGACAATCTTCGGGCCCGGATGTTCGGGCGGCCTGAAGGGTAGCGCCGCAAAAGGCTCGGGATCCAACGCAAAGAGCCCCGACCCGCTCCATCAGGGAGGGCCGAGGCTCGTGGCTGGCGCCGGGCGCGCTCAGGCCGTGGCGCGGCGCTTGGCCGCCTTGTACCAGTCGAGCAGACGCGGGGTCGGCCAGCGGCCGAGGCGCTCCTTGTAGCCCTCGTCCTTGCGGTTCTCGACGTCGCAGATCTCGCCGATCAGCTTGTCGCGGCCGCCCATCTCCTTCACCTCGGTCAGCACCGCGTGGAGGTGGAGCAGCTTCTTGTTGGAGACCCGCTCGAGGCCCTTGTCTTCGTTGACGCGGTCGAGGAAGAGGTCGTCGTTGGCGAGGTCCTGGACCGCCTTGACGAGGTCGGCCTTGGAACCGAACTGGTCCTTGACCTGTGCGAGGGGGGAAGCCTTCATCGTTCTACTCCTGAGGGCGCTCGTCTTGCGCCGGGCCGGGCTAACTAGCACGCCCTGCGAGGGAGGCGCAAGGCGGGCCCGAGATCGGCCCCCAGCCTGGGCGCCGCCGCGGAATTCTGCATGATTTCCGCGACCGGATCACGGATGCGCCCTCTGCCTCACAGCGTCCATTGCCGGGACCTGCTCGCTCGTTCACCATGGGCCCCTTCCCCCGGCCGCCCATGCCCACCGCCGAGCTCGTCCACCTCCACGTCCACTCCGAGTTCTCGATGCTCGATGGGGCGATCCGGATCCCCCAGCTCGTCGAGAAGGTGCGCGAGCTGGGCATGCCCGCGGTCGCGCTCACCGACCACGACAACATGCACGGGGCGGTGCGCTTCTTCCGGGCCTGCAAGGCGGCGGAGATCAAGCCGATCCTCGGCTGCGAGGTGTCCTTCACGCCCGGGCGGCGGGACGACGAGACCAACCGGCGCCAGCACCACCTGGTGCTCCTCGCGGCGAGCCAGGAGGGCTATCAGAACCTGGTGCGGCTCGACAGCCGCGGCTGGGTGGAGGGGGCGAACAAGCCGCGCATCGACTTCGAGGTGCTGGCCGAGCACGGCAAGGGGGTCATCGGGACCACCGCCTGCATGGGCGGCTACGTCTCGCAAGAGATCCTGATGAAGGGCGAGGCGGCGGGGCGGGAGGCCCTCGGCCGCCTGAAGGACTGCTTCGAGCCCGGCCACTTCTTCGTGGAGCTGCAGGACCACGGCTTCCCCGAGCAGGAGCCGCTCAACGACATCCTGAACGAGCTGGCCAAGGAGCTGGACCTGCCGGTCGTGGCCACCAACGACTGCCACTACCTCTTCCGCGAGCAGGCCAAGCCGCAGCTCGCGCTGCAGTGCATCGCGGCCGGGCGCCCGCTCGAGGAGATGTCGCGGGCCCACCACGGCTCCGACCGCATGTACCTCCTGAGCCCGGAGGAGATGGCGCAGACCTTCCGCCATCTCCCCGAGGCGCTCGCGAACACGATGCGCATCGCGGAGATGTGCGGCGGCGCGTGCGACCCGCTCAGCAAGCCCAAGCTCCCCCGCTTCGCCCTGCCCGAGGGGATGAGCGAGGCCGAGTACCTGAAGAAGATCAGCCACGACGGCCTGAACGCCCGCTTCGACGAGCTGACCAAGATCGGGCGTAACCTCGACGTCGGCGCGTACCGCGAGCGGCTCGATCTCGAGCTCGGGATCATCGAGTCGATGGGGTTCCCGGGCTACTTCCTCATCGTCCAGGACTTCATCAACTGGGCCAAGAAGCAGCACATCCCGGTCGGGCCGGGCCGCGGCTCGGGCGCGGGCTCGCTCGTCGCCTACTCGCTGCGCATCACCGACCTCGACCCGATCCACCACGGCCTGCTGTTCGAGCGGTTCCTGAACCCCGAGCGCGTGTCCATGCCCGACTTCGACGTCGACTTCTGCATGGACCGGCGCGACCAGGTCATCGACTACGTGCGCGAGAAGTACGGCGAGACCAGCGTCGGGCAGATCGCCACCTTCCATCAGCTCAAGAGCAAGAGCGTCGTGCGCGACGTCGGCCGCGTGATGGGCATGGCCCCCGCCGACGCCGGCCGCATCGCGGCGCTCATCCCCGAGCCCATCCAGGGCAAGACCGTCCCGATCAAGAAGGCGCTCGAAGAGGAGCCGCGCCTCGACGCCATCTACAAGGAAGACGCGGGCGTCAAAGACCTCCTCGACACCGCGATGGAGCTCGAGAACCTGAACCGCCACGCGGGCATGCACGCGGCGGGCGTGGTGATCAGCGAGGGGCCGCTCTGGGACCACGTCCCGGTGTTCTGCCCCGAGCCCAAGGTCTACGTCACCCAGTACGACAAGGACGACGTCGAGGCGGCGGGGCTCGTCAAGTTCGATTTCCTGGGACTGAAGACCCTCACCGTGATCGACGTCGCGGTGCAGCTCATCGACAAGCGGCCCGACCGAGAGGGCAAGCCCTTCGACCTGGCGGGCATCCCGATGGACGACCCGGCGACCTTCGCGCTCCTGCAGTCCGGCGAGACCACGAACGTCTTCCAGCTCGAGAGCTCGGGCATGCAGCAGCTCTTCCGGCAGCTCAAGCCGGACTGCTTCGAGGACATCGTCGCCGCGGTGGCGCTCTACCGCCCGGGCCCGCTCGGCACGGGCATGGTCGAGGACTTCGTCCAGCGGAAGCACGGGCGGATCAAGGTCGAGTACCCGAACCCGGTCCTCAAGGAGACCCTCCAGGACACCTACGGCGTCATCGTCTACCAGGAGCAGGTCATGCAGATCGCGCGCGTCATGGGGGGCTACTCCCTCGGCGGCGCGGACATCCTGCGGCGCGCGATGGGCAAGAAGAAGGAGTCGGAGATGGCGAAGCAGCGCGCCGTCTTCGTCGAGGGCGCGGGCAAGCAGGGCCACGCCCCCGAGGAGGCGGGCCGCATCTTCGATCTCGTCGCCCACTTCGCCGGCTACGGCTTCAACAAGTCGCACTCCGCGGCGTACGCGCTCATCACGTACCAGACCGCGTTCCTCAAGACGCATTACCCGGTGGAATTCGTCGCCGCGACGCTGACGGCCGACAAGGACAAGACCGACAAGGTCGTGCGCACCGTCGCCGAGGCGCGCTCGATGGGCATCACCGTCCTGCCGCCGGACGTGAACCAGTCGGAGATCGACTTCACCGTCGTCTACGAGCCGAAGCCCGCGCGGGTGAAGCGCCGCAAGAGCCGCCCCGTCGCGATGGGCGGCGAGGTGCGCGACCCGTGGGGCCCGAAGATCCGCTTCGGCCTCGGCGGCGTGAAGGGCATCGGCAGCGGCGCGCTCGAGGCGGTGTTCGAGGCGCGCTCGATGACGCCCGAGGGCGAGCCCTCCGAGGACGGAACGCAGCAGCCGTTCACGGACGTCTTCGACTTCACGAGCCGCGTCGACCTGAAGCGCGTCAACAAGGGTGTCGCCGAGGCGCTCGTTCAGTGCGGCGCCTTCGACACCGTGCACGCGGAGCTGGGGGTGCACCGCGCCGCCGCGCACGCGGGCATCGAGGCGGCCATCGAGCGGGGCAAGCGCGCGAGCGCCGACCGCGACGCGGGGCAGACGAGCCTCTTCGGCCTCCTCGAGCCGGCCCAGGCCCGCGCGGTGGCGAGCAGCGGCTCGAGCGCCTTCCCTTCCGTCGAGCCGTGGGATCTCAAGGAGCTGCTCGCCCGCGAGAAGGCCACCCTCGGCTTCTACGTCTCGGGCCACCCGCTGCAGCGCTACGCGAGCGAGCTGAAGCGCTTCTGCGACGCCGACACCGTGACCGTGGCGGGCCGCAAGGGGGGAGAGCGCGTCGTGCTCGGCGGCTCGGTCGAGGGCTACCGCGAGCGTCAGACCAAGAGCGGCGGCAAGATGGCGTTCTTCCACCTCGAGGACGCCGAGGGCCGCGTGGAGGTCATCGTCCGCAGCCGCAACCTGGACGAGGCGCGCGAGGCGCTGACCTGCGGCGATCCCATCCTGCTCACCGCAGATGTCAAGTTCGAGTTCAACCGACAGGCCGACAGCGAGGGCCCCGAGGAGACCAAGCTCGTCCTCATGGAGGCCGCGCCGCTCGCCGAGTCCCTGCGCGCCCGCACCAAGGCCGTGCGCCTGCGCCTCCACGTCGACCGCACGGACTCCACCAAGCTCGTCGGCCTCAAGAAGGCCCTCGACGACTACCCGGGCCCCTGCCCCGTGACCCTCGAGATCCTCAGCCCGAAGGAGCGCTGGTGGATCTCCGTCCCCCAGACCGGCCTCAGCGTCGAGCCCAGCGAGGCCTTCCTCAGCAGCCTCGAGCGCCTCTTCGGCGAGAAGGTCTGCGAGCTCCGCTAGCCACAACGGATCGGGGACGATCCTACCCATCTACCCAAACTCTCGAAGCCCTCACCGCGTCGTCGAGCACGCTCGTCAACACAGCGTACATCTCACCGATCCTCGGGTCAGCTGCCTTGCGCGCCAGCAAGTTCGACACGCCGCTTGGGCTCATCCCTATCGCACGGGCGACGCTGGGATAGCTCTGCTGAAGCCGCCTCGTCCCCACCAGCCCGACCAACGTACGCGCATTCACCGTCGCGGGCCGTCGCGACGAGAGAGGTTCGCCATCCGGCACCCCCGCCACGCGACGGGCGAGCTCGATCAGCCGCGCCCAGTCCACGTCGCGCGCGCCCGACCTCCCGCACGTCTCGCGCACCTTCGCCGCCTCGTGCGCGTCCTCCAGGAAGTCGGAGAGGTCGACCTCGTTCACGAACTCGTCGAAGCGCCGGCGGCCGGCCGCCGTGTCGTGGAAGCCCAGGAGCTCGAGCCCTCGCTCCACGTCGAGCCATGGGGGCGCGGGGTCCAGGCGAAGATAGGCACGGTGGCTGGTACGCCTCGAGTCCCGCGCCAGGTCGACCATCCCTGCCTCGACGACGTTCCGATGATGATAGGCGACCATGCGGGGGAGCATCGACTCCTTGACCGCGTGGATGACCGGTCGCCCCGCGAAGACGGGCCCGAGCGTTTCGCGCCCGGGTCGTCGATGATACCGAACGGCAAACCGAGTGTTCACCGAGCGAAAGAACGGGTCCGGGTCGCGCTCACCCGCGAGATGCCCGTAGTGGATGTGGCTGGACATCGCGGCGAACGATAGGCAGGTCCAGTCCCACCGGTCGTCAGCTCGCTCGATGGCGTCGATCAACGAAGACAGGTCCTCGTCGTCGACGATGTGGAATCGCCGGTCGACGAACCGTGAGATGGTATGGGCGCCCGCTCCGGGCACCCACGCGCGTTGTCCGCGGGGCATGCCCCCTGTTCGACCCGGCGCGCTGCCGGTTGCGCGCCGATCGCACGATCACATGGAATGGCGCGGTCACGAGTTTGGGTAGATGGGTAGGATCGTCCCCGGATCGCTTCTTCTGCTCGGGGGCGGGCTGGCGTGAGGGCTCAGCTGCGCTCGCCGAGGTCGACGGCCAGCTGCGTGTTCCCGACCGACCCAGCGTCGGCGGCGAGCTGCGTGGGGGCCGTTGCGACGTCGTCACTCGTCTCCCGGGACGAGAACCCGTCCCACCACGCGCGCGCGTCCTCCACCGTCCAGCCCGGGAGCTGCAGCCTCTCGATCGCGTCGGCCAGCTCCGCGCCGTCCCGCGGGCGCACCGCCGGATCCTTCTCCAGGCAGTCCGCGATCAGCGCCTCGTAGTCCGGATCCACCGCGCGCCCGAGCACGTCCGAGGGCCGCTCGGGGGTCGCGCTGAGGTGCTGCGCGCAGATCTCGACCACGGACTTCCCGGTGAAGACGTGCCGCCCCGTGACGAGGAAGAAGCCCACCGCGCCCAGCGCGTAGACGTCCGACGCGGGGCCGACCGCGTCCGCGTCCCGGATGGCCTCGGGCGCGAGGTACTGCGGCGTGCCGACGATGGTGTTCGCGTGCGTGATGTCGAGACCCTGCTCCGGCTCGTCGGTCAGCTTCACCAGGCCGAAGTCGAGCACCTTGACCGTGTCCGGGATACGCCCCCGGTCGCAGATCATCAGGTTGGCGGGCTTGATGTCCCGGTGCACCAGGCCGAGGTCGTGGGCCTCCGCGAGCGCGTGCGCGGCCTGCGCGAGGATGTGCGCCGCGCGCGCCTCGGGGAGCGGGCCCTCGCGCGCTACGAGCTGCTCGAGGGTCACGCCGTCGAGGTACTCCATCGCGTAGTAGAACTGCCCGTCCGGCGTCCGCCCGTAGTCGTAGATGCGCACGCTGTTCGGGTGCTCGAGCCGGCTCGTCTGCTGCACCTCGCGCTCGAAGCGCGCCACCGTGCGCTCGCCCACCTTCTCGACCGGCAGGAGCTTCACCGCGGTCGGGCGCCGCAACATGAGGTGCGTCGCTTCATACACGATGCCCATGCCGCCCTCCCCCAGCTTGCGGCCGAGCTGGTACTGGCCGAGGCGCATCGCGGTCCGCACCTGACGGCGCAGCCCGTAGATGACGTGCGAGGTGACCGCGGTCGCGACGACGAAGGCGCCGCTCATGAAGACCATGCCCTCGCGGGACACCGCGTCCACGCTCATGAGCGAAGCGCGCGCCACCGCGAAGGCGCAGCCGAACGACGCCACGCCGACGGCGACCGTGCGCAGGATGGGGCTGGGCACGAGCGCCGCCCGCACGACGAGCAAGAGGACGACGCCCAGCACCGAGAACGCCACCCCCGAGACCGCGGGCCCGACCCGGGTGATCTCCAGGGACAGATAGCCATAGACGACCGCCAGACCCACCGTCATCACGCTCTCGAGTGACTCCAGCAGCCACCGGCGGGGCTGTGTGAACCGCGTCACCGCCCAGCCCGTGACCAGCAGGCTGCTCACGATCCACCGGAGCGACGTGTAGGAGCCGGTCAGCCCCTCGGAGCCCCACCCCACCAGCGGCGGCATCACCAGGTCGCTGACGTGGGCCGCGACGTCGATGGCCAGGACCACCTGCAGGTAGAGCAACACGCGCCCCTGCAGGTGCTCGGCCTCATATGGCGTCGTCATCAAGGACATCGGTCCCCCCTTGTACACGCTGAGGTAGGCTCCGGCCCATGACGCTGACCCTTCACCACCACCCGTTCACCCGCGCGGCGGGCGTCCTCTGGATGCTCGAGGAGGTCGGGTGCGAGTACACGCTCGAGCACCTCGACATCATGACCGGCGCGCACAAGCGGCCCGAGTTCAAGGGGGTCAACCCGATGGGTAAGATCCCCACCCTCGTCGACGGCGACACCGTCGTGACCGAGGCGGCCGCGATCGGGCTCTACCTCGCCGACCGCTACGCCCTCGGGCGCCTCGCGCCACCGCCCGACAGCCCCGAGCGCGGCACCTACCTGCGCTGGTCGTTCTACGCGCCATCCGTGATCGAGCCGGGGTGCCTGGCCAAGGCCGCCAAGTGGGACTTCAAGCCCAGCCAGGCCGGCTGGGGCAGCTACGAGGAGATGCTCGACACCATCAGCGCGGCCATCGGCGACGGCCCCTGGCTGCTCGGTGAGCAGTTCACGATGGCCGACGTCGTCTTCGGCGGCACCGTCCGCTGGATGACGATGTTCGGCATGCTCGACGAGCGCCCCGAGTACGTGGCCTACGTCGAGCGCCTCGCCGCGCGCACCGCCTACCAGCGATCGACCGAGATCAACGAGCGCATCATCGAGGAGCGCGGCCTGAAGCGAGGTTGATGCGCGCGCGGGCCGCCTCGTACTCCTCGGTGAGCCGCGCGACGTAATCGGCGGTCGACTGCACCGCGTCGATGGCGCCGATGCCCTGGCCCGAGCCCCAGATGTCCTTCCAGGCCTTGGCGTCGGTGTTGCCGCCCGAGCCGAAGTTCATCTTGCTCGGGTCTGCCTCGGGCAGGTTCGCCGGATCGAGGCCCGCGTTCTCGATCGAGCCGCGAAGGTAGTTGCCGTGCACGCCGGTGAAGAGGTTCGTATAGACGATGTCCTCCGCCCGGCCGTCGACGATGGCGCGCTTGTAGTCCTCGGACGCTCTGGCCTCTTCCATCGCGATGAAGGCGGAGCCGATGTACGCGTAGTCAGCGCCGATGGCCTGCGCCGCGAGCACCGCGTCGCCCGTGCCGATGGCGCCCGACAGCGCGATGGGCCCGTCGAAGAACTGCCGCAGCTCCGGCACCAGCGCGAACGGCGAGAGCGTGCCCGCGTGCCCGCCCGCGCCGGCGCAGACCGGGATCAGTCCGTCGGCGCCCTTCTCGAGCGCCTTGTGGGCGAAGCGGAGGTTGATGACGTCGTGGAGCGTCTTGCCGCCCCAGCCGTGCACCGCGTCGTTCAGCTCCGCGCGCGCGCCGAGCGAGGTGATCACGATCGGCACCCGGTACTTCTCGCAGACGGCGAGGTCGGCCTCGAGCCGGTCGTTCGAGCGGTGCACGATCTGGTTGACCGCGAAGGGCGCCGAGGGCGCGTCCGGGTGCGCGGCGTCGTGCGCGGCGAGCGCGGACGTGATCTCGTCGAGCCACTCATCGAGCTGACTCTGTGGCCGCGCGTTCAGCGCGGGGAACGAGCCGACGATGCCGGCCGTGCACTGCGCGATCACGAGCTTGGGGTTCGAGATGATGAAGAGCGGCGCGCCGATCACCGGCAGGCGCATTCTTCCGCGGGTCACGTCCAGCTGGGCCATCGCGCGCAGTCATAGCGCAGCCGGGCCCAACCGGTATCCCTCACTCGGCCGGGTCGTAGAGCCAGGCGGGCCCGGCGCAGAGCGAGGAGCTCCCCTCGCAGGCCGAGACCACGCCCTCGTCGCGGAAGCGCGCGAAGAGCTCCGCCTGCAGGAGCGCGTCGTTGTTGCAGACGTGGTAGTCGGCGAGCGTCTCGCTCGTGGCGGCCGCGACGGCGGCGAGCGCGTCGTCGAGCCCGTCCTCCCAGCTCGCGCCGGACGCCCACGTGCACGCGCCGATGTTGGCGAGCACGAAGTCCACGTCGCCCATCGAGAGGGCCGACACGATGGCGTCCGTCCCGCCGATGTCCTCCGAACAGATCAAGTGCTCCTGCGCATAGCCGGCCAGCTCTCCGACCAGCTCCTGCACCAGCCCGTCCTCGAGCTCGTCCATGCTCAGGAACGTGGTGCCGCACTCACAGCCCTCGAACGCGTCGGCCAGCGCCGTCAGCTCCGCGCGCGAGCCGCTCACCTCCTCGGCGTACACCTCGACGAGGATGGGCGTGCCCTCCGCGTCCACGGCGTCGACGGTGGTCCCGTGGTTGGCCGCCTCCGCCTCGCGCACGACCTCGCCGCCGCACTCCACGACGAGCTGCATGGTCGTGTGCGGCGGCCAGAACGGTCGGCTCCGCCCCGCCGCGCTCACGTACGCGTCCTTCTGGAGCCAGCGCAGCTGCGCCGTGCACGCGCCCGTCACCGCGCAGGCGCCCGCCTCGCAGAGGACCGCCGCGCAATCCCCATCGCCGCAGAAGATCGGCGGGCAGTCCGCGTCGACCTCGCACGCGGCCTCACAGTCCGGGTCGCGCCGCGGGCAGAACTCGTCGCAGTAGGCGCCGTCTCCGTACCAGCCGTAGACCTCGCAGAGATCCCGCGCCCCGTCGGCCGAGCCGCCGCCCATCGCGCGGGCCTCCTCCCGGCTCAGCGCGCCCTCCGGCTCGTTCGTGCAGCCGGCGGCGAGAGAGAATGAAACGAGGCAAAGCGCGAGGGTCCGAAAGGTCATCCGCCGACCATACCCGCTCCCCCGCCGATGTCGCCAGGCACTGCAACAACGCACCCAACTTGTTGCATCGCGCGGAGAGTGCCAGACTCGCCGCGTGGCCTCGACGATCCCCACGCTCCTGGCCGACGCGGTCGAGGGCGGCGGCCTCCCGCCCCGCCCCGACGCGTCGCTGGCGCCCTACCTCGACGCGGCGGAGCGCTGCGTGCGGCGCTACGGCTGGTCGCGCACGTCGCCCAAGGACATCGCCCGCGAGGCCGGCGTGGAGCGCACCACGCTCTACCGCCACCTCGGCAAGAAGGAGCAGATCTTCCGTCTGCTCATCGCGCGAGAGGTCCACCGGATCATCGATCGCGCGAGCGAGGTCGGCCTCACCGCGGGGGGCGGCCCCGAGGTCGTCATCGAGCTCGTCGCGTCCACGGTCGAGCACGTCCTGGCGAACCCCGTGTTCGCGAAGCTCCTCGACGACGAGCCAGAGCTGGTCGGGGGCTTCCTCGAGCGAGGCCTGCCCGACCTCATCGACCGCTTCACGCGCGCGCTCTCACCCGCGGTGGAGGCCGCCATGCGCGCCGGCTTGCTGGCCGAGCGCGATCCCGTGGCGCTGACCCAGTGGGTGGTCCGCGTGGCGCTCTCGCTCGTCTTCGCGCCCGCGCCGGGCCCGCTCCGGCCGTTCCTGGCCACCCTGCTCGAGCCGGCGCTGACCGTGGCTCCGAAACCCGGGCGGAGGAAGCGATGAAGCTCGACCTCGACGAGATGCTCCAGAAGGTGCAGGCCGGCCGCTGGGAGCTTCGGGCCATCGACTGGGACGCCCCCGGCGCGGACCGCGTCCGGCCCGAGCAGCGCGAGCAGCTCCGCGACTTCATGTGCGACCTCGTCTGGATCGAGCACGTCGGCGCCCGGGGCTTCGCCGCCCTCGCCGACAAGGCGCCCGATTCGCGACTGCGCGCCATCTACCGATGCTTCGAGCGCGAGGAGGAGCAGCACGCGCGCGCGGAGCTCGCCCTGATGCGCCGCTGGGGCATGGTGCGCCCGGGCGAGATCCCGGACGCGAACATCAACGTCCGCCTCGTCGTCGCCTGGCTCGACCGCCACGCCGACGACATCGACTTCGCGACCCTCACCTGCGTGATCGCCATGCTCGAGGTGGCGCTCGACGGGGCGCTCGTGAAGTTCCTGCTCGACGAGGTGCACGACCCCGTCTGTCACGCGGTCTTCGCGCACATCAACCGGGACGAGGCGCGTCACCTGGCGGTCGACTTCCACGTGATGGAGCAGAACGGCATGCGACCGCAGACGCGCGCCACGCTCCGCATGCTCGCGCGCGCGCTCCACCCGACGGCGGCGCTGGGGCTCCTCGTCTACGTCCCGCTCCTCTCCCGGATGCGCGACAACCCGGTCCGCATGGGCTTCGACGAGGAGCGCCTCTATCGCGCCATCCGCCGCTTCGATCAGGTCGGCAGCCGGAGCCCACACACCCGCAACTCGGTCGCCTACCGCGCCATCCGCGCGCACGGGCGCATGGTCGTGCGACGCGACCACCCCTACCACTACTTCGGCGACGCGATGGTCGCGCTGACGCGCCACATCCCGCCACGCCTGCTGGGCCCGCTGCCCGCCTGGGCCCGCGCCCTCTCGGAGCGGCGCGGCTGACGTCAAAGGGCCGGTCGAGCGTCACCTTCGACGCGCGCGCCTCGCGACGAGCGGCCAGAGCAGCCCGAGCAGCCAGAGGGAAGGCAGCGCGCGCGCCCCCGTCGAGCGACAGCCGCAGCCGCCGGAGAGCACGGTCGGGTCGGCCGAGGCGTCCGCGCGCCCCGCGTCCGCACGCTCGCCCACTCCTCCGTCCGACGCGCTCGTGCCGCCGCCGTCCGGGTCGCTCGCGCCGCCGTCGACGGGAGGCGCGCCGCCGTCGGCGCACGCGATCTCGTCGACTTCGCCGTCGCAGTCGTCGTCGATCCCGTTGCAGGACTCGGCGTGATCGTCCTCGTCGACCGCGCCGTCGCAGTCCTCGTCGACGCCGTCGCAGGTCTCCGGGCGCGCGTTCTCGTCGATCGCTCCGTCGCAGTCGTCGTCACCGCCGCCGCAGACCTCCGCCGACGCGTTCTCGTCGACGGCTCCGTCGCAGTCGTCGTCGAGCGCGTTGCAGACCTCGGCGCTCGCCCGGCACACGCAGGCCGACGTCGGCGGGACCGACTCGAGCGCGCGCTTCAGGAACGCCGCGAGCTGACCGCGCGTGACCGGGTCGTCGGGGCAGAAGCGGTCGTTCGTCGGCGGGTTGCACCCCAGCGTGATCCGCGCCGCGGCGAGCCGGTCGATGGCGGCCTCGAAGATCGATCCGTCGTCGTCCGTGAAGTGGTCGCGCGTCGCCCTGGGCAGGTCGAACGCGCGGTCGAAGAACGCCGCCATCTGCCCGCGCGTGACCGGCGCGTCGGGGCAGAACCGATCGTTCGTGGGAGGGTTGCAGCCGCGCGAAATGCCGCACTCCGCGATCGCCTCGATGTCGTCCTCGAAGGGGCTCGTGTCGTCGTCCCGGAAACGGTCGCCGCCGGGAGGGCTCAGGTCGAGCGCGCGGGCGAAGAACGCCGCCACCTCGTCGCGCTGGAGCGCGTCGTCGGGGCAGAACCACGTGTTGAACGGCGGGTTGCACGGCACCAGATCGCCGCGCCCCTCCAGCCAGCGGATGGCGCCGACGAAGATCGAGTCGCCGATGTCCACGTAGGCGCTGCCCGCCACGGGCGCGGCCTCGATCTCGCGGATGGTCAGGTCGCGGTACTGCACCCGCGTCGTCTCGTTGCGCACGATGACGAAGGGCCCGGGCTCCGAGATGATGCGGTCGGTCGGCATGCCGCAGAGGGTGGGCGTGTCCGGGATACCCCAGCGCCCCGGCTGATCCACGTAGCGGATGAGCTGCTCCCACGTCCCGCCCCCCGCGCCGCCCGACAGGTCGCGGTAGAGCTCGAGCACCACCTCACCCGGGCGGTCGTAGACGACGAGCTTGAAGCCGATCCACGTGTTCCGTGGGACGCCCGAAGGCCACACGTTGCGCCGCACCGAGCCTCCCGCGGCGTCGGCGGCCGAGCTCGGGGCGTAGTTCGGGTGCTGCAGCTCCTTCGCGAACGAGGCGTGCCCATAGAACCGGAACGACCCACCGTAGGCCCGCCCCTCGCAGCGCTGCGCCGCCGACCCGCCGCTCGAGTGCCCGTCGCCCGTGCGCACCTCGGCCGTCACGCCCGCGTTCGACGGCCCGGCGAGCAGCTCGTCCCGGGTCAGGTCGTCGAGCCGACGCGCGTAGTACGTCAGCTCCATGCTGCCCCACTGCCGCCGCTCGGAGCGGTCGCCGATGTAGTGCCGCTGCGTGTTGCCCGACGCGATCGCCGTCCCGTCCCCGACGATGCGCAGCGTGCCGTTGCCGCGGTTCCAGAGATCGCCGACCGAGTCTCCCGGCTCCAGCGTGCGCGCGCGCGTGAAGTCCGCCGTCCACGTCCGCCCCGACGTCGGGTAGAGCATGCGCACCCCGAACGAGTCCCGCGCCGACCGCAGCGCCTCGACCCGCGAGGCCGGGGGCTCGGGCGGGGCACACGCCACCGTCAAGATCACCGAAGCGAAGAGCGCCACTACAGCTCTGGGCATCTCGCCATCGTACCGCGTCTGGCAACCCGTCATCCATCCCGCGGTGCGTAGGGGACGTCCCGCACGCCCCGGGAGGCGCTCGATCGCGGCCCCTCGTCACAGCCCGCGAGGCTGGTCGCGAGCAACACGCCTCGTTTCGCCGTGCGTCCGCGCCATCCTACCGAGACGATCCGTACGGGTCTCCCTACCGCGCGTCCGAGAGCGCGGCCGCCAGCTCACGCGCCTGTCGCCGTGCGGGCGGCTCGAGCGCGTCGATCCACGCGCGAGGGATGGCAGAGGCGCCGTGGCTCGCCCCGGCGATGGCGCCGGTCATGGCGCCGATGGAGTCGGTGTCCCCGCCCGACGAGACGGCGTCGAGCAGCGCCGGCTCGAACGCGTCGTTCCGGCAATGCGCCCAGACCGCGAGCGGCACGGACTCGATCGCGAGCACGCCGTGGCCGAGCGTCCGCGCCGCCTCCTCAGGCGGCAGCGCGACGTCCACGCGACGCAGCGGCGCTTCGAGCGGCCCTCCGCGGGCGTAGCCCTGCAGCGACTCGAGGAGGGCGCGCGGGCCAGTCCCGTTCAGCGCCATCCAGACGGCGAGCGCGACCAGCGCGGCGCCCTCCTGGGCCTCCTCGTGCGCGTGGGTCGGGGCGGCGCTCCGGCGCGCGGCCTCGCGGACCTCCTCCGCGGACCCCGCGCGATGCCGGATGGCCACCGCTGCGACGCGCACCGCGGCGCCGTTGCCGCGCGAGCCCTCCTCCCAGAGCGCCCGGGACGCGCGCCGCCAGGAGCCAGTCGCACGCCACACGCGGAACGCGGCCCGGGCGCCCTTGCCGTAGCCGCGCGCCGGATCGTGGCTCGACGCGAGGCTCTCGAGCATGTGCGCCTCGTCGACCTCGCCCCGCGCCGCGATCGACGCGGCCACCGCGAGCATCATCTCCGCGTCGTCCGAGTGGCCCCACGCGCGAGGCGCCCGCGCACGCCGCTCGACCGCGCGCCGCAGTGGCTCCATCTCCGCCCGCGGCGCGCCCTCGAAGGGGCGACCGAGCGCGTCCCCGATCATCGTGCCCAGCAGCGCGCCTTCGATGCGGTCGTCCATCTGGCCAGCTCCGACGAGTGGGCGGCCCGCGGCGATTCCCGGAGCGGGGCTCGCTGGCGAATCGGGGTCGCGACGCTACGAGCCGTTACGATGCGCTGCCGGTCGAGGTCGCGAACCACCCGAGGTCCCACGTCATGATCCGCTACGAACCCCAGCCGCGCTGGCTGCCCGACATCGTCCGCCTCCCGCTCAGCTACGCCCTCGTGCGCGCGCTGCGCGGCACGTTCGGGATGGGCGTCTACGCGGGGCTGCTCGTGTACCTCCTCGAGATGCAGGTGAGGATCGAGCTCCCGCACGGGGCGCTCGCCTTCAGCGCGCTCGGCGGCGTGGTGAGCCTCGCGCTCGCGTTCCGTGTGAACAACGCCTACGCACGCTGGTGGGAGGCGCGCCAGCACTGGGGCCTCCTCGTGAACCACTCGCGCAACCTGGCCGCCCTCGGGCGCACGCTGTGGCGGCCGGACGACGAACCGGGGCGGCGGCGCCTGGCGGGCCTGATCGGCGACTTCGCGGTCGGCCTCTCGCTCCACCTCCGCGGCGAGCTGACCCCGGCCGAGCTGCCAACCTTGAGCGACGCGGAGCGGGAGGAGGCGGGCGCGCGCGAGCACCCGCTCTCCTTCGTCAGCCAGCTCCTCTGGGCCGAGGTGGACCGGCGCCGCGCGGAGGGGCTCCTCGACACGGCGCAGCTGTTGACGCTCCAGCCCCATCTCCGCGCGCCCCTCGACGTGCTCGGCGCGTGCGAGCGGATCCGCAGCACGCCGATCCCCTTCGCCGTCACCTCGGCCGCGCGCCTCTTCCTGCTCCTCTTCGCGCTCTTCGTGCCCATCGGATTGCACGGCGAGTTCAGCTGGGCGGCGATCCCGATCGGCATGGCGGCCTACTTCGCGGTAGCCGTGATGGACGTGCTCGCGGCGGAGCTCGAGAACCCGTTCGGGATCGACTGCAACGACCTGCCGACCCGCTCGATCGGCGAGATGATCCGGCGCCAGGCGCACGAGATCCTCGGCGTCGAGCGCGAGGGCCCCGCGGACACGCAGCCGACGAAGCCCGCGCTCTACACCAAGATCCGCTGAGCCCTCAGCGCGAGAGGTAGCGGTGCAGGCCCGAGATCACGACCGAGCCCTCGCCGACGCTCGAGGCCACCCGCTCCACGGAGCCGGAGCGCACGTCGCCGACCGCCACGATGCCGGGCCGGCTCGTGCCGAAGAGCAGCGAGCTGTCGGCGGACGCGCGCGTCGACCTTGCTATGCTCCATCCTTTCGCTGCACGACCGAGCCCGGACCATGACCAGACGAACCGACGACTTCTTCGCCGAGTCCGCGCGCTGGCGGGACGAAGCCCTCCGCCTCCGCGGGATCTTGCTCGACCAGGGGCTCGAGGAGGAGCTGAAGTGGGGCAAGCCCTGCTACACCCACGATGGCCAGAACATCGCGATTCTTCAGAAGATGAAGGCCTTCCTCGCGCTCCTGTTCTTCAAGGGCGCGCTCATGGACGACCCCGAGGGGCTCCTGCGGGAGCAGGGGAAGAACACCCGCTCCGCCCGCCGCCTCTGCTTCACCAGCGTCGAACAGGTCGACCGCGAGGAGGCCGCCATTCGAGCTCTGATCCGCAGCGCCGTCGCGGTCGAGGAGGCGGGGCTCGAGCTGCCCCCGGCCCCCGCGCCCGAGCTCGCCGAAGAGCTCCAGGCACGCCTCGACGCCGACCCCGCCCTGAAGCGGGCGTTCGAGGCGTTGACGCCCGGGCGGCAGCGCGCCTACGACCTCCACATCTCGGGCGCCAAGCGCTCCGAGACCCGCGCCCGCCGCGTCGAGCAGCACGTGCCCCGCATCCTGGCCGGCAAGGGCCTGCGCGATCCCTGAGCGAAGCGGGATGAGTGAGCGCCACGCACGAGCCAGGGCGGCCCTGCTGGACGCGCTCTGTGTGCGCCTGGGCTTCTGTCTGGCGCCCGCGGCGCGCGACGCGATCATCGGAGCGCCGCCTCCGAGCGTGGAGACGCTCGCCCGGCGCGTGTGGAGCGCCGAAGGCATGGCCGAGCCCGCCGAGGCCGCCCCGCTCTTCCGCCAGCTCTGCCGGGCCATCGCCGAATTCCCCCGGACGGGCTCCATGCAGCTCCGTTGGCCGGACGGTGGAGTCGTCGCCGACGTCGACGTCGCCGCCGACTGCCGTCCGCTGGAGACGGGGCTGGTGGTCGGGACGTTCGAGGCGGGCCCCGACTTCCACCGGCTGGCGGACGCGCGCTTCGACGGCCTCACGGCGAGCGACGAGCTGGGCCGCACCTATCTCGTCGCAGACCTGGTCCTCGATGGACCACGGCTCTCCTTCGCGGCCTACCCATCTCGAGAGCGCGCCTCGCTCGAGTGACTCAGCCCCGCGGCGGCTCGACCCAGCGCGTCAACCCACGGCGGAGCGGTCCATCGAGGCCGGACTCTCGGGCCAAGAGCGCCTCCACGTGTGGGCGCCACCGATCGACGAGCGCGTCATCCGGGGCGGCTCGCCATCGGGCCAGCGCGGCCTCGGCGCCCGTGCGCCAGCGCCGCGGATCGGCCGATTCGAGCAGCTCCACCACCAGCTCGTCCGCGCCGCTCGCCATCCTACCGAGCAGCTGCCCGGCGAGCAGCGTCCCCACCCGCTCACTCGCCGCACCCAGCGCGATCTCGGCCGCAGCTTCGCGTGTGCCGATCGCCGTCAGGCCCACCGCGGCGACGCCCCGAAGGTGCAGCGACGGTTCATCGCGCAGCCACCGCGCGAGCTCTTCGAGCGCCTCGGCGGGGTGCGCTCGCGCCATGCCGCGAGCCGCCTCGTTGGCGTACACGACGTTGCCGAGATCGCGCGCGAAGCCCCGAAGCGCGTCGTACGCGATCCCATGTGGACTCGCAGCGAGGATGGGGATGAGCGTCCAGGCGGGGAGCGGCGCCTCGAGGAGCACGCGTGTGGCCGCCTCGTCCGGCGGGCGTCGCGCGAGCTCTGCGCAGAGGGGCTTCCACTGCAACACGTCGCCGTCGACCACGAGCCGGACGAGCGCCTCCGAGGGCAGCGACTCCCAGCCCCGCTCGGGGGTGCCCCTCACCGGATCCGCCTCGCGCGGATCACCGCGTCGACCCCCGTGCCGGCCGCGGCGCGAGGGCGCTCTTCCGCGAGGAGGTCCCAGTCGGCGCGGTCCAGGGCGGCCACCGCGGCTTCGACGGAGACCTGGTTCTGGCCCGCCGCGGCCGTCTCGGCGCCGGTGGACGGATCGATGGGGCGGTGACCGACCATGAGCAGGGTGCCTCCGGGCGCGACTCCCTCGGCCAGGCGCTCCACGGCCGCTTCGACGGAACCTGCCATGTGATCGTACATACACGAGATGAGGTCGTAGCGCCTCGGGTCGGGCGTCCACGCGCCGAGGTCGGCCTGCGCCCACTCGACGCGCGCCGCGATCTCCGGGTCGAGTGACTCGGCGCGCGCGCGGGCGTAGGCGAGCGCGGCGTCCGAGAAGTCCAGCCCCGTGACGCGCCAGCCGTGCGCCGCGAGCCAGAGCGCGTCGGTCCCGTGGCCGCAGCCGGCGTCCACGGCGCGCCCGGGGGCCAGCCCCGCGACCTCCTTCAGGAGGTGGGGAGTCGGCGGGCGCTCGGCCAGCACGCCCGCGTGCTCGCGCACGGTCTTGGCCCAGAGGGCCTCCCAGAAGGTCTGGTCGTAGGTCGGTCCGTCAACCATGCTCGCTCCAGCCCATCAGCCTGGCTCCATCGCCAGATCCACGTTGATCATCGCCGCGGCGCGGGTGCCGTGGGCGGCTGCGAGGATGGCCCCCTGCATGCGCGTCGTGAGGTCTCCGGCCGCGAAGATGCCGGGCGTCGAGGTCTCGCACCGCATCTCGTCCACGCGCACGTAGCCGTGCTCGTCGAGCTCGAGGCCGAGCCCGGCCACCAGCGGCACCTGGCGCTGCGGGGGGTGCGCGAAGAGCGCCTCGCACGCGAGCTCGGTTCCATCCTCGAGCTCCACCCGCGCGAGCGAGCGACCCGGTCCCGCGAGCCGACGCACCGGGGACGTCTCCACCCGGATCCCCCGGCCGCGGAGCCGGCCCGCGTCCTCGTCGGAGATCTCCACCGCCCCGTGCGTGAACACCGTGACCGAGTCGGTCCACTGGAGCGCCTTGAGGGCGAACGGCACCACGTGGCTCGCGTTCGTCGCGCTCACCAGGAAGCCCCACGGCCGGTCCCGGACCTCCCACCCGTGACAGTACGGGCACTGGTAGATCGCGTGCCCCCAGCGCTCCTCGAAGCCCTCGATGGGGAGCAGCTCGTCGATCATCCCCGTGCCGAGCAGGACCCGCCGCGCCGTCACCGACCCGCCGGCCAGCTCCACCTCGAACGCGCCGCGCTCGCCGCCGATGGCGCGCACCGCCTCGTCGCGGACCTCGACCGAGCCGTAGCGCTGGAGCTGCTCGCGGCCGAGCCGCCGCATCTCGTCCGGCGGCGTGCCGTCGCGCGTCAGGAAGTTGTTCACGTGTGTCGCCGCGGCGTTGCGCCGCGGCCCCGCGTCCGCGAGGAGCACCCGCCGGCGCGCCCTCCCGAGCGCGAGCGCGGCGGAGAGGTTCGCGGGACCGCCGCCGACGAGCACGGCATCGAAGGTCGTTTGCTTCATGCGTGCATCGTGTGGCGGCGCGTCGCGAGCGGGTAGTGCCGCGTTTCCGATTCGATCGGCGGATGTTTCGATCCGTCTTTTCTATGCGGCGCTGCGATACCCTGAGCCCATGCGGTCCGCCGCGTGTTCACTCTTCGTGCTCGCCGCCATCGGCTGCGGCGGCGCGCAACCTGTCGAGCCCGCCGAGCTCGCTTGCACGGACTCCTATCCGACCTCCGTGGTCCGCGACGTCCTGGGGCCAGCGCTCCGGCGGACCGCCGCCCGCCCCGAATGCGAGAGCCCCGACGTCTGGATGGACCGGAGGCTGCGCGTCGGGGCCGACGGGTACGTGGATCGCGCAAGTCTCGGCACGGGCTGCGCGCAGGAGCTCGCCGTCGCGTCAGCCTGCCTGAACGACGTGGTCGCGTCGGTTCGCTTTCCGCCGCTCGCGTCGGGACGCTGCGCGTGGGTCTCCCTGAGGGACGCGACCCCGTGACCGGCGCTCGCGCGGAGGTGGGCGTCTTGGGCTCGACGTTGGCGCGGTGCCGTCGTGCTCGGTGGTCCTACTGAGCCCTCACCGCGTTCCCGGGCGGCGCACGGCTCCGGACGTGCCCTCGATGAAGCGGTCACGGAGCGCGTCGGTCGTGAGCTGGACCTCCAGGCGTCCGTCGGTGATCGCCACGGGCCCGCCGTCGTCGGGATGGGCGGTCCCGGAGAACGTGCAGCGGAGGAGCAGGCTCTCGAGGCTCTGGCACGTGAGCGAGTCGTCGTTGAACACCACGGGGTGGCCCTCGCCTTCGGCGTCCCAGTAGTTCATCCCCGCCATCTGCATCCGGCGGACGTTGCTGCGGATGGACGTCGGGAAGTCCATCTCGCGGACGTCGAGGTTGACGAGCGCGAACTTGAAGCTCTCTTCGCTCTCCGCGCTGGGCCTCGCCTCCAGGAACGTGCCGTTCGCGGCCGCGGTGTTGTGAGCCGCCTCGAGGTACTCGAAGCGTTTCAGCTCGCCGCCGACGCTCGCCTCGATGAAGCCCGTGGTCGTCGCCACCGCGGGGGCCGTCGGCGCCTCGTCGGCCGCGGGCTCGACCTCGGCCGTCTCGGCGATCGTGACGGACTCGGACGGTTCGGTCTCCGTGGAGCCGTCGTCGCATGCGACGGCGACACACAGGGGCACGACGATCAGGACGGTGCGCATGACCTGAGGGTCTCACACCCGTCCCCGAGCCGGCCGCCCGTCGGGCCCGAGCGCCCAGGGGGCCCGGCTGATCCGCTCGCTCACGTGCTCGACGAACGTCTGCACCTTCGACGACAGATGGCGCCGGCTCGGGTACACGGCGTGGATCCACACGGGCGGCGACGCGTAGCCCTCGAGCAGGACCTGGAGCCGCCCGGACTCGACGTGCTCGTGCACGTAGAACGCGGGCGTCGACATGATCCCCGCGTCCGCGAGCAGCGCGTCGCGCAGCGCGAGGCTGTTGTCGGCGGACAGCCGGGGCTCGGGGCGCACGGCGAACGTCTCGCCGTCACGCGCATAGACCCACGGCTCACGCGTGCGGCCGTGGGTCAGGCAGCGGTGCGCGGCGAGGTCAGCCGGCGCGCGCGGGGTCCCGTGCTCGGCGAGGTAACGCGGGGTCGCGCAGGTGAGCTGGTCGGCGCCCGCGAGCCGTCGGGCCACGAGCGTCGTCGAGTCGGGGAGCGCCGACGCGATCCGGATCGCGACGTCGACGCCCTCGTCCACGAGGTCGACGAAGCGATCGGTCATCGACATGTCCACCGACAGCTCCGGCCAGCGCGCGAGCAGCGCGGGGATCATCGGAGAGATGTAGAGCACACCGAACGCGTTGGGGACGTTGACGCGGAGCGCGCCGCGGACCTCGGTCGTGGACCGGGTGACCGACCGGTCGAGCTCGTCCAGCTCGTCGAGGAGCCGCGCGCTCCGCTCGAGGTACGCCTCGCCGATGGCGGTCGGAGACACCTTGCGCGTGGTGCGATGCAGGAGCCGCGCGCCGAGCTCCTCCTCGAGGTGGCTGACGTGCTTGCTCACCGCGGCGTTCGACAAGCGGAGCTCGCGCGCCGCCGCGCTGAAGCTCTGCAGCTCGGCCACGCGCCGGAAGATCCTCAGAGTCAGGAGGCGGTCCATCGATCATTCACCGTCCGTGAGAGGTGCAGTCACGAGCCGACCCATTATGTCCCGGCCGCGGAGACCACACAGTCCCCTTCATCGAAGCGACCGCCGTCACGTCGGTCGAGGAGGAGCGAGAACCATGACTGCCTACTGCCTCTGGAACGTCCGCGCGGTGCACGACCCCGCAGCGATGGCCGACTACGTCGCCAAGGTGCCGCCCACCGTCGCGCAGTTCGGCGGCGAATACCTCGTCGTCGGAGGACCGCTCGAGCCGGTCGAAGGGGAGTGGCGCCCGGACTACCCCGTGCTCATCCGCTTCCCGTCGATGGCGTCGGCGCGCGCCTGGTACGACTCGCCCGAGTACCGCGCGCTCAGGGAGCAGCGCCTGCGCGCCACCAGCGGCGACGCCGTCTTCATGGACTCGTCGGGCTTGACCGAGCACCTGGCCCCACGGCCCGATGCGCCGAGCGGCCGCGCCCACTGAGCGCGACGCCTCCCACGCTCCCGGCGAGGGTGCTATCGATGGAGGATGCGCACCCTCTTGCCCCTGCTGCTCGTGCTCACGGCGTGTGGCGGCGCCGCGACGCCGCCCGCTGCCCAGCCGACGCAGGACGAGACGTACCTCGTCTTGTTCGAGCGGCCGCTGCGCCCCGGGACTCGGTTCACCGAGAGCACCGAGCTGCACGAGATCCAGCGATCCGTCGTGAGGGCCCCGGGCCAGCCGGCGGAGGAGCAGACCGAGGACACGGTCTCCCGGCTCCGGGCCTCGGTGCTGGTGCTCGACGTCGACGCGCACGGCCAGGTGCTCCGGAGCGAGCTGACGGTGAAGCACGCCACCCGCAGCGAGGGCGGCGTCGAGGAGACGGTCTTCCCGACGGGCGCGGTGCTGCGCGTGACCCGCGGCACGCAGCATGACGATGACGGACGCATCGAGTGGGTGGGCGGCGAGCTGACCGAGGCGCAGTCCGACTGGCTGCGCGGAATCGTCACCATGCGGATGCCCTCGTCGCGGGTCGACGAGATGGTCGGCACACGCGCGCGGCAGCCTGTCGGCGGCTCCTGGCCCATCGACGCGTCGCTCACCGCGCGTGACCTGAACAAGATCCGCATGATCCGCGTCCCCGTGGATCAGGTGCGGGGTCGGAGCACGCTCGTCGCCGTCACGGACGTCGAAGGGACGCCGTGCCTGGAGCTCGCGACCGAGATCGAGGTGGGCGACGTGCGGCTCGGAGTGCTGCCGCCCCGCATGCACGTCCAGGCGGCGACCGCGACCGTGCGTGAGCGGCGGTGGCTCCCGGTCGAGCTCGCCCGGCCGGCGCTCCGGACCGAGAGCGCCCTCGAGGTGCGCTTCCGCGCCGACCTGCGCGCGCCCGAGGGTCGGAGCGAGGTCGAGGTCGTCAACACCAGCACCGCGCGCACGACCTACTCGTACTGACCACTCCCCGCGACTCCTCCTATTGAAGCTGTGGAGAGGAGGCCTCGCCCCGAGACGAGCGCGCGGCCGCCCCGTTGTCGCCCGACTTCGATCGCGTGACGGCTGACGCCGCGGCGTCCTTGGGCTCGAGGTGGATCGTGCGGGTGGGGAACGCGAAGCGCAGGCCCGCGTCCTCGAAGCGACGCAGGAGCCCGAAGCTGATCGTCTGCTGCACGTCCATGTACGTGTCGTAGTCCGGGCCGAGCACCCAGTAGACGAGCTCGAGCATCAGCGCGGAGTCGCCGAAGCCCTTGAAGTGGGCGCGATCGAAGCGCGCGTTCTCGGCGCTCTCGACCGCCTCGCGCATCAGGCGAGGCGCCTGCTCGAGCGTGTCGGCGGCGGTGTCGTACTGCACACCGATCTCCACCACCACGCGGCGCTCTCGCATGCGCTTGTAGTTCCGGATGCGGCTCTCGATCAGATCCTTGTTGGCGAAGATCAGCTGCTCGCCGCCGAGCGCCCGGACCCGCGTGGAGCGCAGCCCGATCTTGTCGACGGTGCCCATCTCGTCACCGACGATGATGAAGTCGCCGAGGTCGAAGGGGCGGTCGAAGTAGATCGACAGCGACGCGAAGAGATCCCCGAGGATGTTCTGCACCGCGAGCGCGGCGGCGATGCCGCCCATGCCCAACCCCGCGATGAGCGTCGTGATCTCGACCCCGAGGTTGGACAGCGCCATCAGGAGCACGACCGTCCAGAGCACGAGCTGGCCGACGAACGCGATGCCCGCCGCCATCGTCGACCGGCCGTGGGCGCCGTCGGGCCCGTGCCGACTCTGCCACGCCTCCACCGTCGCGCGGATGGCGCGGGTTCCCCAGACGCCGACCTGGAGCAGCAGCACCATCGTCTCGACGAGCAGGATGACGTCCCGCACCGACTCCTCGAGCTCCAGCAGCCGAGAGCCGAGGAAGACGCCGAGACCCACGTAGAAGAACCAGCGCGTGCTCTCGAGGATCTCGATGGCCACGTCATCGGCGCGCGTCTCGGTGTGCTCCGCGACCTTCGCGAGCCGGCTCCGCACCACCGCGAGCAGCGCCCGCACGAGCACCACCGTGCCCACGGCGACCCCCAGCGCCGCGAGCCAGCGCCACGCCTCGTTGTCCGCGATCTCGAACGACATCCAGTCCATGCGGGGGCCGTTTGCAGCTCGCGTACCCACTCACGCGGGCAGCTCATCCGCGGAGAGCGTGACTACTTGCCGCGACCGTGGCGCCCTGGTCGACCACGAACGCTCCCCGACTCTTGCGACGTATAGGTCCGAGACGGACCATGCGAGGCATGCAAGCCGAAGAGCTCGCCAGGATCCGCTTCCGAGGCACCCATCGCGTGACCGTGGTCCCTTTGCCGACAGGGGAGCTCATTCTCCTCGAGGGGACCTCCTGCAGAGTCCTCGACGACGAGCTGAGGCAGACGGCGGTCTTCGAGGTCGGAGCGCTCGGCTACGATCTCACAGTCATCGCCCTCGACGGCGCCGTCTTGCTCGGGACCGAGGACGCCCTGCGCCTCTGGTCGTTCGGCGGGAAGGAGATCGCGCGCCTCCCGCTCGAGCCGTGGGGAGGCGGCCTGCGAGGCTCGGTGGCCTCCATCTCGGGCGCGATCTGGTCGGTCCACTTCCCCCAGGAGCCGGGAGACGCCCAGCTCCGCTGGGTGCTGGCCCGTCTCAGCGCGAACGACCTCACGATCACGCACCAGGCGGATCTGTCCCACCTCGGAGCGCACCAATTCGGCCTGTTCGACCTCGGGCAGGGTCGCGTCGGCGTGGACCTGTTTCGAGCGCCTGACTACCTCGGGACGCTCTGCGCCCATCTGGACGGTGCAGCCCTCGCGTTGTCGGAGGTGACCGCAAGCCCACCGGAGCTCGACGCGGTCGTCGGGAGCGCGCACGGCAAGCTCCTCGCGCGGACGTACGACGACGTGATCCTCGCGGACGCGCTGACCCTCGACGTCGTCGCCAGGAGCGCGCGAGCGGAGACCTTCGGTACCGACGAGAGCGGCGGAAGTCGAGACGATCCCGCGTGTCTCTTGCAGGGCCCCGGAGGAAGACTCCTGCTCTACACCACCCTCGGGCACCTCGGGGAGCTGCGCGTCGTCGACGGACGCCTGCGCTTCGATCGCCTGGTGCTTCCCGACGTGGAGATCGAACGAGCGACGATGCGCATGAGCGACGTGACCACGGGTTTCGAGGGCGTCGTCACAACCGAGCAGACCAACGTGAACCGAGTCCTGGAGTGGGGAGACCGCTACCTCACGGTCCACTCGGGCAAGCCGTCCACGGACGCCGAGCTTCGGGTGTGGAAGCTCAGCGATGGACCTGCCCCGGCAGGAAGAACGTGACCGGGCGCGTGACGCGCTTCGCGAGTGGGCGCCTCTGCGATCGCGGCGTGTGGTCCACTCCGCTCCGACGAGCCACGCACGGGCCGCCACCGACGCGTGTTCGCCAAGGACTTGTGCGCCTACCGCGAGCTGCGGCGCGAAGAGAGCCGTGAGGCGTTCGAGGAGCTGGCCGCTGCGTCCCAGGACCACGATCTCGGATATCGAGTCTGGTGGCGAGCTTCCGCGCCGTCTACGACTGACGACCAGAGCGGCGGCGTCGAGCAGGTGGTCCGGGACGCGCTTCACGGAGCGTGACCGTGCTCGGCTCGCTTGGTCAGCCTGGTCCACGAGGGGCGTGGCGTCCGACGCTCAGAGGGTCTGTCGGACGACCTGCCACTGCTCCCACGCGAGCTCCGGCTCGATGTCCGCGTAGCCGCGGCTGCGCTCCATCTCCCGGATATGGCGAGGCTCCAGCGCGATCGCGGAGGCCTCACTGACGAGGGCGGCGACCTCTTCTCGGGTGAGCGCTCGCTCCGCGGATCGTTCGGCGGCCGTCAGCATCGCCACGAGCGGCGGCACGATCGTCGGGACGTGGGCGCGCGCCTCGAGCCGCGAGACGCCCTCGGGCAGCAACCGCCAAACGCCGTATGGGTTGTAGCGGCCATCTTCGGGGTGGTGGCGGTGGTCCGGCCAGCGCTCGAGCACACGCGGAGCTGCCTCGGCGTACGGACGGAACGTGTGACCCGACGCCAACGCGGGTTGCTCGGCGAGCTGATAGACAGAGAGCGCGTCGAGCCAGTCGATCGCGATCTCCGCGTCCGCGGCGATGATCTCCGCGTCCGGCAGGTCGAAGCCGTGCATGCCGCAGGTGAAGAACGCGTCGTTCTCGTCGCGCACGAAGCACACCGAAAGCTCGCAGAGCTCTGAAGCGCCCCCGGAGGAGAGAAGCTCGAGCCACGGCTTCCACGGTGAGGCCACACCGGAGGCTTCCAGTCGGACCGCGAGCCCACCAGCGTCCCGCAGTGCTCGACCGACCTCGGCCACCCTCGTCGGATCGGCGTCGAGGGTCTGGCCGATCTCGACCAGCGCCGCGTGCCGGCACGCGGCGACTCGCTCGACGAGCTCGCTCGGCAGCGGACCGCTCCGTCCGCGGGCGAAAGCGGAGCCGAGGCGTTCGTCCTCGATCACGTCCACGCGGACCTGCCCCGCCGCGATGGGCTCGTCCCAGGCAGCGTGGGCGTCGACGCCCCGCGCCTTCAGGGCTTCGACGACCTCTCCGGGGCGGCGCCACGGCCCGGGGACGAGCAGGAAGTTGGAAGGCACGCGCGCTGACACGGGCCGAGCATACGATCGATGGCGACAACGTCGTCCACGGCGTGAGTCATGATCAGCTCTCTCTCATACACGCCCCCGACGCCCCGATCACGGGTGCCGCGCGTCCATGAAGTCGCGGAGCTCAGCCCTCCAAGAACGCCTCCATGCACCGATGGACGGTCGCGCGAAGCCAGCGGTGGCCCGCGTCGGCTTGATGCGCGGTGTGCCAGGTGCTGCGGAGGTCTAGCTCTCCGAGCTCGTCCGCGAGTGGATGTGGCACGACTCGGAGCCGATGGCCGCGCGCGATCCAGTGACACGCCGGGGTCGGAAGCGACGTCACGAGGCGGCTTCGTTCGAGCATCGGGCCCACCGCTGCGAGGTACGCGACCCGCGCCACGACGCGGCGCGAATCGCCGCGGGCCGTGAGGAGGGTGTCGAGATGTCCCGGAGCCTCGGCTCGGCCACCGGGGATGAGCTGCAGGTGCGCGGACGAGAGCCACGACTGCCTCGTGAGCCCGTCTCGCCACGCTGGATGGCGGCGGCCGAACATCGCGCTCCACTTCATCCCGTGCGCGAAGCGGCGCACCATCAGCTCGGGGTGGTCGAGGGCCGGGACGCCCACCATGAGATCCACCTCGCCTCGGAGCAGCCCGTCGAGCGCCTCCCGCTCGGAGCCGTGCACCTCGAACGTGACCGCGGGCGCGCCGTCGAGCGCGGTGAGGAGGGCCGGGACCAGCGACGAGCCGATCACATCGGGGATCAAGAGCCGAAAGTGCCGCTCATCCCGCTTCGGGTCGAACGCTCCGACCGTGCGGAGGCGGTCGACGGCGCCCAGCGTGCGTTCCAGTGGCTCGCGCAGCGCCTTGGCGAACGGGGTCAGCGCCATGCCGCGGCCCGAGCGAACCAACAGCGGATCGCCGAAGACATGCCGCAGCGTCCCGAGCGCGCGACTCACGGTCGGCTGCGTCGTGCCCAGCTCGTTCGCCGCCACGGTGACGCTGCTCGCCTCCACGAGCGCGCGAAGCGTGACGAGCAGGTTCAGATCGATGCCGTCGAGGGGTCGCGAGGTCGACACCCATTCATTCATGCACGGAATGACTCCATGCGAAACCCAACATGGAAGACATGACTCGTCAGGGCCACTGTCAGCGCACGGAGGTTATCGATGAACCGCGCGACCATTCTTCTCGTTCAGGCTTCGCTCCTCGGCGCGTGCGGCGGAGGGGCGCCCGCCGCGGCGCATCCAGAGCCGGCCGCCGAGTGCGTCGCCGTCGACACCAGCGTTCCGCTCGCGGTCTCGCGCATCGAGGGCGATGGCGTGGTGGTGCACACCTTGGTCGCCCCCGACTCGAGCGCCGCCGTCACCTCCCACGTGGTCGAGACCGAGGGCCACCTGTCGCCACCGGCGACGAAGCGCACCACCTCCACCGATATCACCGGTCTCCATGAGACCACCGGTGGCACTGCGGACGGATCTCGGCGCGCGCCACGCTCGCGAGACGGTCGCGAGGGCGCTGCTCGGCACGAGCGCCGA
>JAVJQK010000088.1 GCA_040218145.1 Sandaracinaceae bacterium
TTTCTGGAGGGCCTGAACGCAGGCCCTCCCCCCATTGGGCGGAGCGCCAATGGGGCCCCCCTCCCGACTACGGCGGCTCGCGCGCTCCGCGCGCTCCCACGCCGACCCCAGCGGCGGGGCGCTGGGGCCCCTGCGGCTCGCGCTTTCGCTCCGCGAAAGCTGGCCGCCTGGTTTTCTGGAGGGCCTGAACGCAGGCCCTCCCCCCATTGGGCGGAGCGCCAATGGGGCCCCCCTCCCGACTACGGCGGCTCGCGCGCTCCGCGCGCTCCCACGCCGACCCCAGCGGCGGGGCGCTGGGGCCCCCGCGGCTCGCGCTCGCGCTGCGCGCTCGCTGGCCGCCTATCTCCCGACGCTCGCTTCGGGGAGGCCGTTCTGGTGGCGGTGGTCCGCTCGGGACTCGCTTCGCCGCCGACCCGCTGCCGGCCAGGTCCGGACGCGCTGCGGAATCGGACGCGGCTGCGGACGCGGAACCGGACGCGGCTGCGGATGCCGAATCGGACGGGGTAGCCGACGCGGAATCGAACGCGACTGCAGACGCGGAATCGGACGCGGAATCGGACGCGGAATCGGACGCGGAATCGGACGCGGAATCGGACGCGGAATCGGACGCGGAATCGGACGCGGAATCGGACGCGGAATCGGACGCGGAATCGGACGCGGAATCGGACGCGGGTGCGGCAGCGGGTGCGGCAGCGGACGCGGCAGCAGGTGCGGCAGCGGACGCGGAACCGGACGCGGAATCGGACGCGGAATCGGACGCGGAATCGGACGCGGACTCGGACGCGGAATCGGACGCGGGTGCGGCTGCGGGGCTGCGGCTGCGGGGCTGCGGCTGCGGCTGCGGGTGCGGCTGCGGGTGCGGCAGCGGGTGCGGCAGCGGGTGCGGGTGCGGCTACGGCTACGGCAGCGGGTGCGGCAGCGGGTGCGGACCCGGCAAACCAGGCAGAGCGTCAGCCGGGGAGCTCGGCGTCGGAGGGGCGGACGTAGAGGGGCTCCATCTCCCTGGCGTCGTCCGCTCCATCCCTCTCGAAGCGCTCCACGGCCTCGAGCGCGATGAGCGCCCCCCGCGGCGCGTCGAAGCTCGCCGGGAGGAGCTCGGCGCCGAGCCGGTCGGCGAAGCGCTCCGGGTAGCGGCGCAGCGCGCTCCCGCAGGCCACCGCGCCCGGCGCGAGGGTCCCGAGCTGGGCGAGGGCGTCTTCGGGCGGGGCGTGGAAGGGCGCGATCCGCGTCTCGAGCGTGTCCCCCACGCGCGCGTAGAGGGCGGCGTAGACCTCACCCTTGTGCGCGTCGGCCGCGGCGAGGACGAGGGGCGCCGCGGCGCCGAGGGCCATGGCGCGGAGGCTGACGACGCCGATCATGGGCAAGCCGAGCGCGACCGCGAGGCCCTTGGCCGTGGCGACGCCGACGCGGGTGCCGGTGAAGCTGCCGGGCCCCAGCCCGACGGCGATGAGCCCCAGCGCGGCCTTGTCGACCTTGGCCAGGCGGAGCGCCTCCTCGATCAACGGCAACAGGGTCTCGCCGTGCTTGGCGCGGACCCGCGCGGTGATCTCGCTCCGGAGCTCCCCGTCGCCCATGACGGCCACCGAGCCGAGCTCCGTCGAGGTGTCCAGCGCGAGCACGTTCACGCCGTCTCGGGTACGCCGCGCGCCGACTCCCGTCAATCTGCGTCTGCTCGACTTCCGGCTCGATGGGAGCAGCCTGGCCTCGGCGTGGCCCGCAGCGGTAGCGACCGCCAACGAGGCAAGGCGGCCAGCGAAAGCGCGAGCCGCGGGGGCCCCAGCGCCCCGTCGCTGGGGTCGGCGCCCAAGCGCGCGGAGCGCGCGACGCGCCGTAGTCGGGTGGGGGGCCCCATGGGCGCTCCGCCCCATGGGGGGAGCGCCTGCGTTCAGGCCCTCCAACAAGGCAAGGCGGCCAGCGAGCGCGAAGCGCGAGCCCCAGCGCCCCGCGCTGGGGTCGGCGACCGAGCGCGCGGAGCGCGCGAGCCGCCGTAGTCGGGAGGGGGGCCCCATTGGCGCTTTGCCCAATGGGGGGAGGGCCTGCGTTCAGGCCCTCCAAAAAGAAGGGGTAAAAGCATGACCCAGCGGCGGGCGGCTTTGGCGCTACAATGAATCGCCCCAAGCGTGGGGTCGTCTCCCACGTGCGCCCTTCCCCATGAGCAGCCGTTCTCTATCTCGCATCCCGTTCGACCCGCGCGAAGAGCGGGTCCTCGGCGGCCTGGCCCGCTGGATGGGGCTGCTCGGGCGCTTCCAGATCGTCGCCTCCGTCTTCATCTTCGTGGTGCTCCTCGGGGTCACCGGCCTCGTGACCACGGTGGAGGTCATCGAGCCCATGACGCAGTCGGCGGGCGAGGCGCCGCTGGTGAGCGTGGGCGAGGTCTCGCGCGGCGCGGTCGCGCTGGTGATCGCGGTCGTGGTGGGCTTCAGCCTGCTCTTCCTGCGAGGCGGCATGCTGCTGCTCAACGCGGCGGAGGAGCTCGAGGCGGTCGTCGGGACGGACGAGCTGGATCAACACCACCTCGAGGACGCGCTGTCGAAGCTCCGAGCCTACTTCGTGCTCGAGTCGATCTTGATGATCGCGGTGGCGGCCGGCACGTACGCGGCCACGATCGCGGGCTGGGGCGCGGCGTGAGCAAGAAGGACGGAGCGGAGGACGGGGCGCGCAAGACGCCGTCGGGCATCCCCCCGGCGGAGAGCAGCGCTCGACTCCGGCCGCCGACCGGGGAGCGACGAGACCCGACGCCGCTGCGCGTGCTGAACGGGGGCGGTGAGCCCGAGGGCGAGACTCGCGCGTCGGATCGAGAGGCGGTGCTCCCCGAGAAGCCGCCCGGCCTGAAGAACATGACGACCTCCGCCCGGCTCCGGCTGCAGCTCGCCTTCGACGACGAGGAAGAAGACGCGCCGAAGAAGCCGGTCGGGCTGAAGAACATGACCCCGTCCGCGCGGCGGCGGCTCGAGCTGGCGGTGGAGCACGACGAGTCGATCCGCCCGCCCAAGCTCGAGGGGCGGCACAGCGCGCCCGAGATCGAGGGGAAGCGGCGCAAGTCGCGGACGAGCCTGCCCGGGCGGATCCCGTTCGACGCCGAGGCGCTCGCCACCGTCCGCTCGCTGAGCCGGTGGGTGGCTTTCTGCGGCTTCATCACGCTGGCGGTCGGGGCGCTGACCGGCCTCAGCTATCTCACCGGTCCGGGCTCCGTGGCGCACGTCGTCGTGGGCATCCTCGCGACCGCGCTGTCCGTTTGGCTGCTCGCGGCGGGCTGGCGCTTTCACCGCGTCTCACGCGACGCGCGGCGACAGCATCACCTGGTGAGCGGGCTCGGGCTCGTGCGCACCGCGATGCTGCTCAAGGCCATCCTCGTGTTCAGCGCGATGGTCATCGGCTGCTTCACGTTCAGCATCGCCGTCTCCCTTCTGCTCTTGTTGTAGAGCGCGCTTGACCAGGAGGGGTCCGCCGCCTAGCGTTCGGCGCCCCGTGCTCGGCCTTTTGACACCGACGAACCCCGACTGGGTCGAGGCCGTGGAGGATGACCTCGACGGGCTCATGTCGGACCACGCGCACTGTGAGCTGAAGGCCGCGCAGTCGGCGCTCTCGCTCGTCGCGCGCTTCGGCGGAGAGGCCCCGGAGATCGTCGCGCCGCTCCTGTCGCTGGCGAAGGAAGAGACCGGCCACTTCGACCAAGTGCACCGACGCATGGAAAGTCGTGGCACGAAGCTGGACCTTCCCGAGGCAGACGGGTACGTCAATGCCCTGCGCCGCGCAGTTCGAACCGATCACGGCGCCTACCCGCTCATGCTGGATCGCCTCCTCGTCAACGCGCTCATCGAAGGCCGCTCCTGTGAGCGCTTCCAACTCCTCTCGGAGAAGCTGAACAATGCGGCGCTCCGGGAGTTCTACCGGGACCTGATGGAGAGCGAAGCCCGACACCACCGCCTGTTCACGCGCCTCGCCGAGGATCGCTTCGGTCGCGAGACGACCCGGTCCCGGCTGGCCGACCTCGCCGGGCGCGAGGCGCAGGTGGTCGCCGCCCTCCCCCTCAGCGCGACGGTGCACGGATGAGCCGGCGTCGCCCCTCCGAGGCCGCCGCGCCCGCCGAGACGGTCGAGGAAGATCGCTGGGAGAAGGTGAAGGCGAACACCAAGACGATCGGCGGCGCCGTGCTGCTGGCGCTCTTCATCCGCATCGTCCTGTTCGAGGCGTTCGAGATCGACGGCCCGTCCATGGAGCCGACCCTCCTGCACGGCGATCGCGTGGTCGTCGCGAAGTTCCTCTACGGCCTCTTCCTCCCGTTCACCAACGAGGCGGTCGCCACCTGGGGCATGCCCGAGCCCGGCGACGTGGTCATCGTGCGCAGCCCGGCCGACAACATCGACATCGTCAAGCGCGTGATCGGCGTGCCCGGGGACGTCATCGAGATCCGGGACGACGTCGTCTACCGCAACGGCGAGCCTCTCCGGCACGGGCGCGAGGCCTGCCGCGACGACTACGGCAACGTGCTGGACGACGAGTGCGTCTGGTACGTCGAGGGCATCGGGGACCACGACTGGCACACCAGCACCGCGTCCTACGAGGTGCCCGACAGCGCGGCCGAGCAAGAGGTGCCGCCCGGCCACATCTTCGTGCTCGGCGACCACCGAAACCGCAGCAACGACAGCCGCAACCCGCACGTGGGCATGATCCCGGTCGAGCGGGTCAAGGGCCGCGCCCTGGCGATCTACTGGTCCAACGACACCCACGTGCGCTGGAACCGGATCTTCGACGGCATCGAATAGAGGCCGCGAGTAGCGGTCGCGTCGGCCGCTGCTACGTTGGCCGGCTGCAGCATGGCCAGCATGGACGATCTGCGCGCCCAGGTGCGCATGCGCCTCGCGGACGAGGTGGGCACGATCGGCGCCGAGGCGCCCGAGAAGGTCGCCCTCGTCTACCCGAGCCCCTATGCGGCCGGGATGAGCTCGCTCGGCTTCCAGCAGATCTACCGCACCGTCAACGAGACGCCCGGCCGCTGCGCGGAGCGCGCGTTCTTGCCCGACGACCTCGAGGCGCACCACGGCACGGCGCTCTTCACCTACGAGTCCGGCCGGCCCGTCGGTGACTTCCCGGTCCTCGCCCTGAGCGTGGCCTTCGAGCTGGAGCTCGCCGGGGTCATCCAGGTGCTCGAGCTGTCGGGCCTGTCGCCGCTCGCGGAGGAGCGCCCCCGCAACGCGCCCTTCGTCCTGATGGGCGGGCCGCTGACCTTCTCGAACCCGCTCCCGCTCGCGCCCTACGCCGACGCCATCCTGATGGGCGAGGCGGACGAGACGGTCCACCAGGCCCTCGACATCCTCTTCGCCTGCCAGGACAAGGAGGAGGCCAAGACCACGCTCGCGCGCGAGATCCCGAGCTGCTTCGTGCCCGATCTGCACGGCGACGACATGCCCGACGTCGCCAAGTGCGACGTGAACCTCCTGCCCGCCTACGCCGCGATCCGCACGCCCCACACGGAGCTGCGCGACATGTTCCTGCTCGAGGCGGAGCGCGGCTGCCACCGTCAGTGCGCCTACTGCGTGATGCGGCGCTCGACGAACGGCGGCATGCGCCTCGTCTCCATGGAGCGGATCCTCGAGCTCATCCCCGAGGACGCGTCGCGCGTGGGGCTGGTCGGTGCCGCGGTGAGCGACCACCCGAAGATCGCGGACATCGTCGAGACGCTCGCCGACCAGGGGCGACAGGTGGGGCTCTCCTCGCTCCGCCCCGATCGCCTCAACGATCGGTTCGTGGGCGCGCTGAAGCGGGCCGGCTATCGCACGCTCACCACCGCCAGCGACGGGGCCAGCCAGCGCCTGCGCGACTCGATGCAGCGCAAGGCGCGCGAGAAGCACCTGGAGCGAGCCGCCGCGCTCGCCCGCGCGCACGGGATGAAGCGCCTGAAGCTCTACATGATGGTGGGGCTGCCGGACGAGACCGAGGCGGACATCGACGAGCTGGTCCTGCTCGGCACCGAGCTGTCGAAGATCGTGCCGCTCAGCCTCGGCATCGCGCCCTTCGTGGCCAAGCGGAACACGCCATTGGACGGCCACGAGTTCGCGGGCATCAAGGCGGTGCAACGGCGGCTGAAGCGGCTCCGGCGTGGCCTGAAGGGGCGCGTCGATCTCCGCGCCACGAGCGCGCGCTGGGCCTGGGTCGAGTACATGCTGGCGCAGGGCGGTCGCGCCGAAGGCAAGGCCGTGCTCGACGCGCTGAAGCGGGGAGGCTCGTTCCGTGACTACGAGCGCGCGTTCAGCGCCCTACCCTCCCAGCGCCCCCGCCGCAGCCTCGCGGTCGTCGCCTGACGTGTCTCGTTTCGAGACCGGCCGCCCATGGCTGAGACTGGGGACCTGTCGCGCTCGGAGACAAGCTCGGTCAATTAACGTCCTCATCGTGGGATGTTTTCATGCGGCTTCTATGAGAGGATGCTCTAGAGCAGGGCGGCATGGGGGTTGCTGAAGACATCGGCAAGGGGTGACGATGACCGAAGATCGCAAGCCTGCCTACCTATCCTCCCGCTGGAGCGGGCCAGGTACGCCACGTCTACTGTTGGTGGACGACGATGAAGTGATGCGCAGGAGCTCCGTGCGCTTCTTGAGCCGCGCCGGGTTCCAGGTGGTGAGCGCCGAGTCCGGCCGAGACGCCCTCGCGCTGCTGCGCGCCAGAGAGGCGATCGACGTCGCCGTGATCGACCTCGAGATGCCGGGCATGGACGGAGTCGAGCTGATGCGAGGCATCCTCGAGGTCCGCCCGGAGCTGCCGATGGGGCTCTGGTCGGCGAGCCAGCGTCTCGACGAGCTCACCACGGAGGAGCTGGCCCCGGCCTGGTTCGTCATCCACAAGATGCGGCCCATCGGCGAGCTGGTTCAGGCGGTCTGCCACGCGGTGTACGGGCGCCGCTCGATGCGCAGCGAGGAGGGTGGCTCCGAGCAAGGCGTGAACGGCAAGGCGCAGACGACGACCGGCAGCGGCGGCATGAGCGCGCGCGCCCCGCTCCAGTCGGGCTGGCACCGCCGCCGGAGCGTGCTCGACGACATCGACCGCGCGCTGACCGGCCGCTGACCGAGCGAGGTCAGCCGAGGATCATCGTCTCGCTCAGGAGGTTGCCCTCGCGGTAGCGGCGCAGGTTCCAGCGCTCGAAGAGCTCCTTCTCCTCGCCATACAGCAGGTGCCGCGCGAGGAGCTCCCCCATGATCGGCGCCATCATGAAGCCGTGGCCCATGAAGCCGCTCGTGAGGATCAGCCCGTCCATCTCGTCGACGGGCCCGACGAGCGGGTTGCCGTCGGGCGTGATGTCGTAGCAGCCCGACCACTGGCGCAGCACCCGCACCCCGCCGAGGATGGGCATCGCTTCGGTCAGCGAGCGCGCGTAGAGGGCCAGGAACCGGAGCGAGCTGTTCTGGTCGAGCCCCTCGGGCACGCGCGGGTTGCCGTGCCCGCCCACGATCTCCCCGCGCATGGACTGGGAGAAGTAGAGGCCGCTCTCGAGGTCCCCGACGAAGGGCCTGAGGAAGGGCTTGAGCGGCTCCGTGCTGCAGATCTCGTGGCGGTGCGGGTGGCTGGGCAAGGACACGCCCACCATCTCGGTGATCTCGGGGCTCCACGCCCCCGCCGCGCAGATCACCTTCGGGGTCCGGATCACGCCGCGGTCGGTGACCACGCCGGTGATCCGGCTCCCCTCCGTCTCGAGGTCCACCACCCGCGTGTGGGTGTGCAGATCGACACCGAGGCGCTGACACTCGCGCGCGTAGCCCCAGACGAACGGCCAGGGGAAGACGACGCCGTCCTCCGGGTTGTAGCTCGCGGCCACGATCTTCGCGGTGTCGAGCTCGGGGACGAGCTTCTTCACCTCGCCCGCGTCGAGCATGCGCGTGGGCAGCCCGTGCTCGTTCTGGAGCGCGACCGAGTCCGAGAGCTGCTTGGCGCGGCCCTCGCTGCGAGCGAGGAAGAGGTAGCCGGCCTGACGGAACCAGACGTTGATGCGCATCTGCGTCGCGAAGTCGTCGCAGATGGCGATCGAGCGCCGCATGAGCCGGATGTTGGTCTCGCTCGACCACTGGGCGCGCACGCCGCCGCCGTTGCGGCCCGACGCGCCTCCGCAGAGATAGCCCGCGTCGAGCACGACGATGCGATCGACGCCGAAGCGCGCGAGGTTGTACGCGATGGCGAGGCCCATGATGCCCGCGCCGATCACGACCACGCGCGCGTCCTCGGGGAGCGGCCGCTGGCTCACTTCGCGTCCTCCTCCGGATCGAGGGTGTGCGAAGGCGCGCCGTCGTCGCGCGGCGCGAGCCCCGCGAGGTGGGCGAGCGGGACGGGGTGAAACGGCGGCCGCGGCGTGATGGGCGCGTCGGGGATCTTCCCGCCGAGGCGGACCAGCTCGCGCGACGCGAGCGCGACGCATTGCTTGCCCTGGCACCAGCCGGTGCCGAACCCGGTGTAGCGCTTGAGGCTCTCGAGGTCGTCGTGTCCTTTCGAGACCGCCTCCTCGACCTCGTGCCGCGTGACGTCCTCGCAGCGGCAGATGATGATCTTGCTCATCGCGTCGCCTCGAGCATGTGGGTCGCGACCCGCTCGGCGTGGGCCACGGCCGCGTCGAGCCCGTGCACCCCGGCCGCGCTGCCGACCACGCGCACGTCGTTTGCCGCGGTGCGGCCGTCCGCCTCGACGTCCAGCTCGAAGCCCGCGCCGGCCCATCGCACGCCGACGCCGAGCTGCGCGGCCAGCTCGTAGACGGCCGAGCTCGGCGGCGACAGCACCACACAATCGCAGTCGATCTCGCGCGACGCGCCATCGACGAGGACCGTGGCCCCCTCGATGCTGGGGCGTCCGTCCGCCTCCTGCATCGACTCCAGCGGGAACGGCCCGTGCACCTCGGCGTGCGCCGCGAGCGCCTCACGGAGGGCGTCGAGCGCGGGATCGCTCCCCGCGAGAACGACCTCGCGCCCGGGCAACACGCCGTGCGACCAGAGCACACAGGCCCCGCGCACCTCGAGCACCCCCGGCGCGTCCGCGCCCTCGAAGGCCGAGGCCCCCTGATGCCTGCCCGACGCGATGACGGTCCGGGTGGGCCGGTAGCGGGCGAGGTGATCGACGCCGTCCGCGACGATCACCGGAGCTCCGGAGCGGGTAGGAGGCGCCGCCACGCCCGGGGGAGCGCCGGCCACGTCCTCCCACGGGTCGTACGCGGCGATGGCGGACGTGCGCGGCACGAGCTGCGCGCCGGCCTCGTGGGCCCGGGCGACGAAGCGCTCGGCCAGCGCCGCGCGCGCGTGACGCGTCCCCTCGAAGGCGACGTCCGTCGGCCACCAGCGCAGGCTGCCTCCCGGCGTCGCCTCCTCGTCGAGCACGGTCACCGACCGCCCGGCCCGCGCGAGCACGGCCGCCGCGCGCAGGCCGGCGGGGCCGGCGCCGATCACGAGTACGTCGACCGCGTGCTCCGGGGACGGGCGGGGCGGGACCACCGCGTCGGGGATCTCGCCGATGCCGGCGATGCGCCGCGCGATCTTCTGCATCACTTTGTTCACCGCCTCGTTCCAGGTGAACATCTCGTGGTGGTTCATCCCGCCGGGGAAGAACCAGTCGGTCGCCGCGAGGAGATCCAGCTTGGCGCTCCCGACCACGTTCTGGGTCTCGATCTTCAGCCCGTCGCGCGCCGGGAGGCGACACGTCATCACGCTCTGCACGCCGTCGACCCGCATGAGGCAACCGTCGCAGCGGCCCACGTAGCAGGCCGCCCCACGGGGGCGGTGGTACTTCACGCTCCGCCCGAGCGTGAGCCGCCCCGCGGCGGCCAGGCTGACCGCCACCGGCTCGCCCTCGCGTGCTTCGATCCGCTTGCCGTCCACCTCGAGACGGACGGGCGCTTCCAGCGGCGTGAGGCGGCGCGGCGGCATCTTGTGGGGAGTCTAGGACCGGCGACCGGTGGACGAAACGCCGGAGCGCGCGGCGCGTGAGCGCACGCATGTCCCCACGAGAGAGGCCCGCCAGACCGAAGTCTGACGGGCCTGGCGCAGTCAGCTCAGACGCTCAGCGGCGGCTCATGAAGATCCGCAGGATGTACCAGAAGAGCAGCGCGACGTCGGCGAAGAGCGTGAGCGCAGCCGAGACGTACTGGTCGGTCCGGTAGTGGTGCAGCACGTTCGACGTGTTGTAGAGGATGTAGCCGCCCGCGAGCACGACCATGGCGCCGCTGAAGAGCACGCCGAGGTTGAAGCCGAAGAGCAGCGACGCGCCGATCACGGCCAGCGCGCCGAGGGCGCCCACCCCGAGGATGCCGCGCATGAACGAGAAGTCCTTGCGGGTGAAGAACACGATGGCGGTCAGACCCGCGAAGAGCACCACCGTCACCAGCGCCGCGCTCGGGATCGCCGACGGATAGAACTGGGAGGCGATGAAGATCATGGGCATGAACATGATCGACCAGGCCCCGACGCCGAGGGCGAGCCCCATGTACTGCATCGGCAGCGAGGTCGCGTTGCGCGCCCAGCGATCGGCGATCCAGTTCACGCCGATGAAGAGCGCGAGCACGATGAACCAGCTCATCCGGCCGCTGACCATCATCAGCCCGACCTTCTCGGCGATCCCCGAGAGCACCAGGCCGGTCTCGATCACCACGAAGGCCATCACAGCGCCGACGAGGTGCAGGTAGGTCTTCATGATGAACGCGGCGCGCTCGTCGACCGAGGCGTCGGCCGCGGCGTATCCGCGCATCTGAGATTCAGCTCCGTATTGCATGTCTTCGTCTCTCCTGGGGGTCTCGGCCCGCCTCATGTGGCGGGCTGGCTGCGCCGTGGGCTGGCGCGTCGGCGTGCGGCCGGTATGGTTCGCCGCCACCGGATCCCCACGGGGAAAGCCTTTGTCTCCCGGGGGCCTACGTCAAGCCCGACCGTCACACACTCGACCGACACTCACCATGTCTGCCCGCGAAGTCATCGCCCTCGGGACCTCCAGTCAGGTCCCCACCCGTTACCGGAACCACAACGGCTACCTGCTGCGGTGGGACGAGCACGGGCTCCTGTTCGATCCTGGCGAAGGAACACAGCGGCAGATGATCTATGCCGAGTGCACCGTGACCCAGGTCACGAAGATCTGCATCACGCACTTCCACGGCGACCACTGCCTCGGCCTGGCCGGCATCTCCCAGCGCATCAGCCTCGACCGCGTCCCCCACGAGATCGAGGTCTACTTCCCGCGCTCGGGGCGCAAGTACTACGACCGCCTCCGCCGCTCGAGCATCTATCACGACGTCAGCCACGTCCGCGCGTGCCCCATCGAGGACTCGGGCAAGCAGTGGGACGACGGCAAGCTCGAGCTGCACGTGGCGCGCCTCGACCACGGGGTCGAGACCTTCGGCTATCGGCTCCAGGAGAAGGACGGGCGCACCATGCTCCCGGACGAGCTGGCCAAGCGCGGCGTGAAGGGGCGCGCCATCAAGGAGCTCATCCAGAAGGGCGAGCTCGACGTCGACGGCCAGCGCGTGACCCTCGACGAGGTGAGCGTGCACAAGCCGGGGCAGAGCATGGCGTTCGTCATGGACACCCGCCTCTGCGACGGCGCCTTCGAGCTGGCCGAGGGCGTGGATCTCCTGGTCTGCGAGAGCACCTACCTGTCGAGCGAGACCCGGGAGGCGCGCGACCACGGGCACCTCACGGCCAAGCAGGCGGCGACCATCGCCAAGGAGTCCGGCGCGCGACGGCTGGTCCTGACGCACTTCAGCCAGCGCTACGGCTCGCTCAAGCCGTTCCTGGAAGAGGCCCGCGCCATCCACCCCGACGTGGTGGCGGTGCGCGACGGCGACCGCGTCCCGGTCCCCAAGCGCCTCCAGGGCTGAGCGCCCTCAGAAGAGCACGTTCGCGGGGTCGTCCTCGGAGCGCACGTTCGGGTCACGCTCCGGGGCCGGCTCGGGCGCCGCCGGCGCGGGCGCGGGCCGGAGCACCAGCTCGACCGTGGCCGTCTCACCCGCCTCGAGGTCCAGCCGCTCGCTGACCTCGCGGAAGAGCGGGTGCCACGCGCTGACGCGGATGCCCTCGCCCGGCGGGACGTTCTCGATGCGGAAGCGGCCCGCCTCGCCGCTGACGGTGTGGAGCGGATGGTAGAGGGTGACGATCTCCGCCCGCCCGCACGGCGCCGTGAACCCGCAGCCGAGGCTGCGCACGCCGCCCTGGGCGAGCTCCAGCTCGCGGTCGTTCTCGTGCAGCAGCGCCTGCATCATGCCCCCGCCGAAGTCGGGCATGAAGGGATAGTCGGTCTCGTTGCGCAGCCGCAGCGTGTCGCCGCGCTGGGCGACGACGAGCTGCGGCGTCAGCCGGCAGTCGGTGATGGTCAGGTCGCGCGTCACCGGCTCGCTCGGGGGGAGCTCCCCGAAGTCGTGCATCGCCACCAGGACGCCGACCAGGCCTCCGTCCAAGAGCTGCACGGGCTGGGCGTCGCGCTGCTGCGGCGGCGTGCAGGCGTCGGGGAGCGCGGGGCGGCCCTGCGGGGAGACCATGGGGTTGTCGGCGTAGGCCGGCAGCTCCGCCCCTTCGGCGAGGCGGATGACGCCCTCCACCGTGGCCGTCGTCGCCGCGGGCAGGGACGCCGACGCGCCCTCCTCCGGGGTCTCGTCGGCCCCACAGCTGCAACCCGCGGCGACCAGCGCCGAGGCGATGACCGTGGTGCGTAGGATGCTGGCCCAGAAGCTACGGCTCATGCCGCCTGATGTAGCACGTTGCGTGCTGACGGCGTGGGCGGGCCCGGAGGCCAGCTCATCGCCAACGCTGGTGACGGCGCTCCGCAGCCTCTGCCCAGCTCAGGCCGCCTCAGCTCAGGCCGCCGCAGCTCAGGCCGCGGGCTCGGCCGCGGACTCGTCGCGCGAGCCGCCGCCCATCGTGGCCAGCGCGCCCGCGACGCCGCCCGCGACGAGCGCGATGCCGGCGTCGTAGAGGAACGTCGTCCACTCGACGGCCTGCGTCGGATCCGCCACCTGGCTGACGAGCGCGAGGTAGTCCTCAGGCGTCAGGCCCATTCGCACCACGAAGTAGCTCGCGATCACGATGACCGCGGTGACGTGGCCGCTGCGCATCGGCACCGCGATCGGCGCGCCCTCCTCCGGCTCCTTCATGTACATGACCACGAGGACCCGGAGGTAGTAGTAGGCGCCAACCGCGCTGAAGATCACCGCCAGCACCGACAGCCACACCAGGCCGCCGCCGCCTTCGACGGCCGCGAGGATGACGTAGTACTTGCCGAAGAAGCCGGCGAGGGGCGGGAAGCCCATCAGCGACAGGACGCCGAGCGCCATGGGCACGCCCACCCAGGGGTGACGGCGGCCGACGCCGGCGAGGTCGTCGTAGCTGACCGCTTCCTTGCCGCGCGAGCCGACGAGGATCAGCGACGCGAAGGCGAGCACGTTCGAGACGGTGTACGCCGCGAGGTAGTAGAGGAGCGCGCTGAGCCCGACGCCGCCGTCCGTCTTCCAGGCCGCCACCAGGCCGAGGAGCATGAAGCCCGCGTGGCTGATGGACGAGTACGCGAGCATGCGCTTGACGCTCTTCTGGATCAGCGCGGCGAGGTTGCCGAAGACGAGCGTGATGGCGGCGAGCCCGGCGAAGGCCGGCGGCCAGCCGCTGTCGGCGTTCGCGACGGTCTCGTCGCCGAGGGCCACGAGGAAGACGCGGATCATCACCCCGAAGACAGCCGCCTTGACCACGACCGCCATGTAGGTGGTGACCGGCGTGACCGCGCCCTCGTAGGCGTCCGGCGCCCACGCGTGGAACGGTACGGCGCTGACCTTGAAGGCGAGCCCGACCACCAGCAGCAGCATCGAGAGCAAGAGGATGTTCGGCTCCGCGTCCCCGGCGGAGACGACGGCCGCGATCTCGGTCAGGTTCGTGTGCCCGGTCGCGCCGTAGAGCAGCGACATGCCGAAGAGCAGCACCGCGGAGGCGAAGCTCCCGAGCAGGAAGTACTTGAGCGCGCCCTCGGCGGCCTTGGGGCTGGAGCGCCGGAAGGCCACCAGACCGTAGATGCCGAGAGACATCGTCTCGAGGGCCACGAAGAGGCTCAGGAGATCGGTCGCGCGGCCGAGGGCCATCGCGCCGAACGCGCTGAAGAGCAGGATGACGTAGAACTCACCCCGCTCGAGCCCGTACTCCCGCAGGTAGCCGCCCGCGAGCAGCGCCGCGAGGGCCGCGCCGCCGCAGATCACGAGATCCAGAAAATGCGCGAGGCGATCGGACGCCAGGTAGGCGGTGAAGAGCTCCGCGTTCTCACCCGTCGCGGAGACCGGGTTGAACCAGAGGCCGAGGCTGATGGCGGCCGCGGCGAGCAGGATCACCGCGCTGACGATGGACAGCTCCGCGCGCTCCTTCGCGAACGCGTCGGCGAGCATCATGGCGAGCCCGCCGAACGCCACTACCAAGAGGGGCGCCACGAGCATGAACGAGGCGAAATCTCCGGTCATCGGTCAGCTCCGAGCTGGGCGAGGCGGACGGGGCGTTGCGTTGCGCTACCTGGCGCGAGCACCGCGGCGGTCGGGCCGTCGGCCTCGTCCTCGCGGGCCGCGGTCTCGCCCTCCTCCGCTTCTTCTTCTTCGGCGGCCTCACCCTCGGGGGCGGCCTCCTCGGGGAAGGCGCCGGGCAAGATGCGCAGCGAGTCGTCCTGGAACGCGACGATCGCGCGGGCGTTCCAGCGGCCCATGAACGCGTCGACCGACGCCTCCATCGGGTGCAGGAAGAAGTTCGGCACCAGGCCGATCCAGAAGATGAGCACGACGAGCGGGGCCATGATCCACCGCTCGCGGCCCGTCAGGTCGGCGAGGTTCTCGTTCTCGGGGTTCTTCACCGGGCCCCAGAACGTCTTGAGCACCGCGTGCAGCATGTAGATGGCCGCGAGGATCACGCCGGTGGCGGCGATCAGGGTGAAGACCTTCTGGTAGACGTTGAACGTGGACGAGACGAAGGTGCCGCTCAGCACCATGAACTCGCCGACGAAGCCGTTCGTGCCAGGCAGGCCGACCGAGCTCATCGCGACGATGACGAAGAGCGTCGTGTAGGCGGGCATCACCTTCGCGAGGCCGCCGAAGTCGGCGAGGTCGCGCGTGTGTCGGCGGTCGTAGATGACGCCAACCAGGATGAAGAGCGCGCCGGTCGAGATGCCGTGGCTGACCATCTGCAGGATGCCGCCGGCCACGCCGCCCTCGGTCATGCTGAAGATGCCCAGCATGACGAAGCCGAGGTGGCTCACCGACGAGTACGCGACGAGCTTCTTCACGTCACGCTGCACCCAGGCGCAGTACGCGCCGTAGACGATGCCGATGATCGCGAACACCGCGAGGCTCGGCGCCACGTAGCGGCTGGCCCACGGGAAGAGCGGCATCGCGAACCGGATGAAGCCGTAGCCGCCGAGCTTCAGGAGCACCGCGGCCAGGATCACCGAGCCACCCGTCGGCGCCTGCACGTGCGCATCCGGCAGCCAGGTGTGGAACGGGAACATCGGGACCTTGATCGCGAACGCCAGGGCGAAGGCGAAGAAGAGCACCAGCTGCTCGGTGCGCGGCAGCATCAGGAAGCTGATCTGCTCGAGGTCGAAGGTCATGACCTGCGCGGTGTTCTCGGGCGCGTAGCGGAACTGGATCACCACGTACAGGAGCGCGACCAGCATGAGCAGGCTGCCGACCATCGTGTAGATGAAGAACTTGACGGCCGCGTAGACCCGATCCTTGCCGCCCCAGACGCCGATGATGAGGTACATCGGCACCAGCATCAGCTCCCAGAAGACGTAGAAGAGGAACAGGTCGAGCGCGAGGAACGCGCCGAGCATGCCGACCTCGAGCATGAGGAAGGCGAAGGCGTACTCCTTGACCTTCGTCTTGACGCTGTTCCACGAGACGTCGAGCGCGATGGGCGTCAGGAGCGTGGTGAGGATGACCAACCAGAGGCTGATGCCGTCCACGCCGACCTTGTACGAGATGCCGAAGCTCTCGATCCACGGCGCCTGCTCGAGGAGCTGGTAGCTCGCGCTGGCGAAGGTGAGCCCCTCCTGCGCGAAGCCGCCGAAGAACGGGGCGCAGACGTGGCTCCAGAAGAACGCCGTGAGAGGGCCGGCCTCGGCCAGGGTGTCCGCGTCGGGGGCGAGCGCCTCACGCACGACCGGGCCGAGCAGGTAGAGCGAGAGCACGAAGCCCGCCCAGAGCCAGATGCTGGCCACGCGGCGGATGCCGTCGACCCACTGGCGCGGGACGAAGAGCAGCATGATCGCGCCGAGCGCCGGCCACGCCAGCAGCGCCGAGAGGTAGCCCTCGGTCGACGGCGTGCCGATGACGGCCGTGCTCACGAGCACCGCGCCCGCCATGGCGATCGCGTAGCCGAGCGGGCCGGCCTTCTCGGGCAGGAGTCGCCCCACGAAGAGGGTGACGAGCACCCACGGGAGGGGGAAGAGCAAGAGGGTCGTCAACACGTCGCTCATCGGACCAACTCCGCGCGGCGAGCAGGCTGCCGGGCCACACGCAAGGTGACGTCCTCGCTGCTACGCGCGAGGTTGCCGAAGGGGTTTCGGATCTCGACGGTGCCGCGGACGCGGACCGCCACCGTGATGCGCGCGGCGCCGATGGTGATCGCGTCACCCGGGGTGAGCGTGATGCGTCCGTCGTCCTCGCCGTCGCGGTCGGGGATCGCGGCGCCGTTGATGCGCACGATCAGCTCGCCGTCCTCATACGCGAGGCTCGGCGGCGCTTGCTCGGGATCGGCCATCGCGGCGGGGCCGCCGATCTCCGGGTCGAAGGTCCAGTCGTCGCCGGGCTCGAGCACGACCTCCATCGGGCCGAAGAGGTCACGCGGGTTCTCGACCACCGCGACCACCGCGTAGTAGGCGGCGCCGTCGTAGTCGAACTCGCCCTGCGCGTCCTCGGACCACTCGCTGTCCCAGGTGCCGTCGGAGTCGAAGTCCCAGCGGTACTCGTAGCCGAGGCCGCGGCTGGCGCTCCACTGGATCCGGCCGACCTCGGGCTCCGCCTCGAGGTTGGCGTGCGGATAGGTGAACCACCAGGCGAGGCCGGCGAAGCCGACCACGAAGAGGCCCGCGTAGGCGTAGATGACGCCGTTCTGCGGCCGGGTGATCAGGAAGCCGAGCGCCTTCATCCCGCCCGCGCTCGCGCGGGTGAGCAGGCCGTCGACGAAGAAGCGGTCGAGGTTCGCGGCGAACACGCCGAGCCACTTCATGGGCGAGACGATCACCGCGTCGTAGAGCTCGTCCACGCGCCACTTGTCCATGAGGAAGCGGTGCACGCCGGGCATGCGCTCCATGAGGGCCTTCGGCGCGGGGCTCTCTTCCTTGCCGTACCAGGCGTAGGCGAGGCCGGCGCCGACGAGGAACGCCCCCGTGCCCAGCGCCATCGCGAGGTAGGCGATCCACCCGGGGCCGTGCGCGAGGGTGCCCTGCCACTGCAGCGCGGCGACCATGTGCGGCGCCTCGCGCGCGGCGGCCATGGCGGCGCTGATGGCGGCCTCGTCGTGGCCACCCTCGAGGGCGTGCAGGAACGCCTCGTAGTGCGGGGTCAGCCAAGCGCTCCACCAGTTGGGCAGGTGCGTCCAGTGCGGCAGACCGAGGAAGCCGACCAGCGCCGCGCCGCCCGCGAGGACGTAGAGCGGGATGGTCATCGTCTCGGGCGACTCGTGCGGCTCGGCGTGGTGATCGCCGTGCTCGTCATGGCCGTCCTCGGCGTGGCCGTGCTCACCCGGCGGGTGGCCGCCCTTGTACTCGCCCCAGAAGGCGCGGAAGTAGAGGCGGAACATGTAGAACGCGGTCATCGTCGCCGCGATCACGAGGCCGACGAGCGTGAACCAGCCGACCCACGGGCCGACCCAGTTGCCGCTGGACAGGTTGTCCCAGACGCCGAGGTTCTCGTTCCAGAAGGTCGGCGCCGTCGTCGCCCAGTTGGCCGCCCCGAGGAGGATCTCGTCCTTGGAGAAGAAGCCGCTGAGGAGCGGGAAGCCCGCGATCGCCGCCGTGGCCACCAGGAAGGTCCGGTGGGTGTGCGGCATGTACTTCCGCAGGTTGCCGAGGTAGCGGATGTCCGCGTCGCCGTGGGCGTGAATGGCGTGCATCACGCTGCCGGCCCCGAGGAAGAGGCAGGCCTTGAAGAACGCGTGCGTGAAGACGTGGAACTGACCGGCCGCGAAGGCGCCGGAGCCGACCGCCGCGAACATGAAGCCCAGCTGACTCACGGTGGAGTACGCCAGGATCTTCTTCATCTGGTTCTGGACCAGCGCGACGCTCGCCGCGAGGAGCGCGGTCAGCGTGCCGACGATGGCGATGACGCTCATCGTCACGGGCGACTCGACGATCACCGGGCTGATGCGGCAGCAGAGGTAGACGCCCGCCGTGACCATCGTCGCGGCGTGGATGAGGGCCGAGACCGGCGTGGGGCCCGCCATCGCGTCGGGCAGCCAGGTGAAGAGCGGGATCTGCGCGCTCTTGCCCGTGCAGCCGAGGAAGACGAAGAGGCTCGCCGCGGTCGCGACCGTCAGCCCCGTGCCGCCGATGGTGAAGAAGCTGATCTGCGTCAGCCCGAGCGAGGTCGCGCTCGCGTTGATCTGCGAGAACTCGAACGCGTCGGGCGAGCGGACGGTGCTGACCAGGATGAACATCCCGATGAGCACGCCGAAGTCACCGATGCGGTTGACCACGAACGCCTTGCGGCCCGCCTTCGCGTACTCCTCGTTCTGATACCAGAAGCCGATGAGGAGGTAGCTGCAGAGGCCGACGCCCTCCCAGCCGACGAACATCAGCGGGAAGTTGCTCGCCAGCACCAGGATCAGCATCGAGGCGGTGAAGAGGTTCAGGTACGTCATGAAACGCGCGTACCCGGGGTCGTCGCCCATGTACCCGACGCTGTAGACGTGGATCAGCGACGCGATGCCCGAGACCATCACCGCCATGATCCCGCTGAGGTGATCCATGACGAAGCGGACGCGCACCGGGACGTCGCCGCCGTTGACGGTGATCGAGAACCACTCGTAGACGTCGTGCGTGAGCCGCTGCGGACCGCCCTCCGCTCCCTGCATCAGGAAGCCGAAGCCGATCAGGCTGAGCAGGAACGCGCCGAACACCGAGCCGACCGCCACACCCGTGACGAGGCTCTTGTTCGCGTTGCGTCCCCACACGCCGTTGAGCAGCGCGCCGAAGAGCGGGAGCAGGACGATCCAGAGGAGCGTCCGCTCGATGTCGAAGCCGAAATCGAAGTCCATTCGGTCGCCTCGAGAGAAGCTCTAGTGCTTCAAGAGATCTGCCCGATCGCTCTCGACGGAGCGCTTCAGGCGGAAAAGGCTGATGAGGATCGCGAGCCCGACCGCGGCTTCCGATGCCGCCACCGCGATCACGAAGAAGGCGAAGACCTGCCCCTGGTGCGTCCAGGCGCCGGCCTCGCCGGGGTTCCAGCGGTTGAACGCCACCAGCGTGAGGTTGACCGAGTTCAACATGATCTCGATCGACATCAGCTGGAGGAGCGTGTTGCGTCGCGTCAGAAAGCCGATCGCCCCGATGGCGAAGAGCACGGACGCGAGCGCGAGATATGTCCCAAGACCGATCTCCACGTCGCTCTCCCTACTTGCTCGCCGCGCCGCCGGCGGCGGACTGACTGCGCTTCTCGAAGCTGCGCTTCTCGTCCGGGCTGTGCCCGCGCGCCACCGCCACCGCCGCGATGATCGCGACGAGGAGGAGGATCGAGAGCAGCTCGAACGGGACCGCGGCGCCCTGGTAGAGCGCCGTGCCCACCGCCTCGACGCCACCGAACTGACCGCACTCCGCGACGGCGCCGCGGCACTGGTCGAGGTCGACGTACGGTCGGTCGATGGTCGAGACGCCGAACGCGAGGGTGCCCCCGACCATCGCCATCACGCACGCCACCGCTACGCGCGTCGCCAGGCCACGTTGGTCCTTCGACGCTGGCATGGCGGATGGGCCTATCAGCATGATGACGAAGATGAAGAGCACTACGACCGCGCCCGCGTAGACCAGCAGCTGGATCGCCGCGAGCAGATGCGCGTGCAGCGTCAGGTACAGGCCCGCGAGCGAGAGGATGTGCGCGAGCAGCGACACCGCGGCCCGCAAGGGGCTCCTCAGGCTGACGGTCATCACCGCCGTGACGATGGCCACGACGGCGCAGAGAAGGAAGATCAGCTGTCCGCCACCGCTCACTCGGCAGCCTCCGCGTAAAGACTCCTGCGCACCGCCGCGTCGAGCCGCTCGTTCTCACCCATGCCCTGCTCCACCGCCGAATAGAAGTCCTCGGGGTACTTCCGGATGAAGCCGAGCATGGGCATCGCGGTCCCGTCTGCGAGCGCGCAGATCGTGTTGCCCATCATGTTGTTGGAGATGTCGACGAGCATGTCGACATCCGCCCGCGTGCCCTTGCCGCTCGCGATCTGGTCGAGCACGTCGACCAGCCACCCGCTCCCCTCGCGGCAGGGCGTGCACTGGCCGCAAGACTCGTGGGCGTAGAACTTCATCAGGTTGCGCGCCGCCTCGGTCATGTTGACCGAGCTGTCCATGACGATGGCGCAGCACGTGCCGAGCATCGTGCCGATGTTGCGCATCGTGTCGACGCCCATGGGCACGTCGAGGTGCGACATCCCGTGCCACGGGTGCATCGGGTCGTCGTCCTTGGGCGCGTTCACCTTGTGATCCGGGTGGATCACGGGGGTGGAGCTGCCGCCGGGGATGACGCCCTTGAGGGGGCGATCGTCGTGCAGCATGCCGCCGCCGAGATCGTAGATGAGGTCGCGGAGGGTGATCCCGACGGGCGCCTCGAAGACCCCGGGGTTCTTGACGTGACCGCTGACGCCGTAGAGGCGCGTGCCTCCGTCGCGGAACGACTCGGGCAGGAGGCTGATGTCGCTCCACGCCTTGCCGCCGCGGTCGATCACGTCCGGCACGGCCGCGATGGTCTCGACGTTGTTGACGATGGTCGGCTGGCCGAAGGCGCCGATGACGGCGGGGAACGGGGGCTTGAGCCGGGGCTCGCCGCGCTTGCCTTCGAGCGAGTTGAGGAGCGCGGTCTCTTCACCGCAGATGTACGCGCCGGCGCCCGGGTGGACGTGCACGTCCATCTCGAAGTCCACGCCGAAGGGGCGCTTGCCGAGGTAGCCCTTCTTGCGCGCGTCCTCGATCGCCGCCTCGAGCCGGCGGATGGACGTCACCAGCTCGCAGCGCACGTAGATGTAGGTGACGTGCGCCCGGATGGCGTGCATCGCGATGATGCAGCCCTCGATGAGCCGGTGCGGGTCCTTCTCCATGATCTGGCGATCCTTGAAGGTCCCGGGCTCGCCCTCGTCGGCGTTGATGACGAGGTAGGTGACCTCGCGGTCCTTGGGGAGGAAGCCCCACTTGACGCCCGCCGGGAAGCCGGCGCCGCCTCGGCCGCGGATGTTCGCCGCCTTGACCTCCTCGAGCACCTTCTCGGGAGGCATGCCGGTCAGCGCGCTGCGCGCCTGCTTGTAGGCGCCGAGACGCTCGGCGACGGGGAGGGTCCAGGACTCCTCGGTGCCGAAGCGGTCGGAGAGGATGGGATCACGGTCGGCCATGGTCACTCTTCCTCGCCCTGGTCAGCCGCGGTAGCAGCGCTCGAAGGGCTCGAGACGGGAGGCGCGGTGCGGAGCTCGGCGGGCATGGGCGCCACGCCCAGCTCGTCGAGCACGCGGTCGAGCTTCGCGATGTCCAGGTGCTCGTGGAACTCGTCGTTGAGCTGGATCATCGGCGCGTTGCCGCACGCGGCGAGGCACTCGGCCTTCAGCAGCGTGACCTTGCCGTCGCGGCTGGTGCCGCCGACGCCGCAGCCGAGCCGGCGCTCGAGGTGCTCCTGGATCGTCTTGGCGCCGCGGAGATCGCAGCTGAGGGTGCGACACACCCACACGACGTTCGGGGCCACCTTCTCCTGGTGGTACATCGTGTAGAAGGTGACGACGCCCTTCACCTGGCTCGTGCTCATGTCGAGCCGGTCGGCGACGAACTGGATGATGTCCGGGCTGACCCACCCCTCCTGCTCCTGGCAGAGATGGAGGACGGGAATGCACGCGGCCATCTTGGTCGGGTAGCGAGCGATGAGCTCGTCGACGACCTGATCGTGATTCGTGGAAAGACTGAACGACATGCCGTCAGTGTGGGGTCGTAGGGTGATGCGGACGGGCTCGCGGTTCGGTTTGGTCGGAAACCGGAGCGGTTTGGCCGGGAGAGCGAGGCGCTTCAGCCCCCTTCTGGAGGCCGCCGGACTGTCCCGGTGCCTGTATCTCGACGACGGTCAACTCGACGACTGTCGCACGGAGAAACAGGTGGCCTCGAATGGCGCGAAAACGTGGACGGAGTGGGGGTAAAAGGGCCTCGCGCGGGTCGGACGCTAGGCTGCGCCGCGGGGGATGTCAAGGAGGAGCGGGGGTGGGTCGGCCGAGGCGTTCTGGCCGCGTTTCGAGTCCCCCGGAGGCACGCGGCCACACCCTGAGTTTCCCTTTCCTTTGGCGGGCTTCGCGGGTAGGCTCTCCCCCGCTCGCGCCCGCGCCTGGGGGTCCACCGCGCCGGCCGAGCGGCACACGATAAACGAACATCTACCCGACCCACCCTTTTACCCGGGGTAGCCCCCGCGGCGATCGTCTGGCGGGGCTGGAGGGGATACGTGACCGTCTTCTGTCCCAACTGCGGCAAGCCCAACACCGACTCAGCCCACCAGTGCGTGGCCTGTGGCACCGAGCTCAAGCCGAAGAGCTCTGGCAAGTTCAAGGGCACCATGATGATGAGCGGCGTCTCGGTGCCGCAGCAGCCCGGTGCTCCTCAAGCGGGTGCTCCGCAAGCGGGTGCGCCCCAGCCTGGCGCGCCGCAGCCCGGTGCGCCGCAGCCCGGTGCGCCGCAAGCTGGTGCGCCGCAAGGGGGTCCACCGCCGGCTGGCGCGGCCCCGCAGGGCGCTCCCCCTGGAGGCGGCTTCGGCGCGCCCCCGGCCGGCGCGCCTCCCGGCGGTCCGCCCGCAGGTCCGCCCGGAGCCGCCCCGGGCCAGGGTAAGAACCTCGCGTTCCAGAAGACCATGGCGATGAGCTCGCCGGCCGACGCCGCCGCGGGTCCGCCCGCGGGCTTCGGCGCCGCGCCGCCCGGGGGAGCCCCCGGCAGCGCGCCCGGCTTCGGCAGCGCGCCGGGCAGCGCGCCCGGTGGAGCCCCGGCCGCCGGGAGCGCGCCGGGCTTCGGGAGCGCGCCGGGCAGCGCGCCCGGCGGAGCCCCGGCTGGCTTCGGGCCGCCTGCAGGCGGCCCGCCCGGAGGCGCACCCCCTGGCGGAGCGCCGCCCGGAGGCGGCTTCGGAGGCGCACCGCCTGCTGGCGGAGCGCCGCCCGGAGGCGGATTCGGCGCCCCCCCCTCGCAGCCCCAGGGCGGCTTCGGCGCGCCTCCGTCCGGCGGAGCCCCGGCGGGCGCGGCCGGCGCGGCGCCCGGGAAGAAGAAGCGCAACCCGCTGATCTACGTCGCGATCGGGTGCGTCGCGCTGATGTTCCTCGGTTGCCTCGGCTGGGCCGTGTTCGGCCTCGTCATCCCGATGCTGACCGTGGCCGACGCGGTGGACGAGGCGAACGAGGCCGCCGAGGCCGTCGCCGAAGCGAACGAGGCGGCGACCGAGACGGGCGGCGGCGGCGGTGGCGGCGTCTGCGGGCGCGCGGTCGAGTGCTGCGAGGCCTACGTGAACGCGGTGAGCGAGAGCATGCCGACCGTCAGCGCCGAGACCACCTGCGCGGGGGTGCGAGGCATGCAGAACAACCCCGCGGCCACGGCCGGCTGCGAGTCCGCGATCAGCGGCTGGCGGCAGGGCCTGGTAGCCCTGGGCCGAGACGTGCCGTCCGCCTGCGCAGAGCAGTAGCGTCGACGGCTCCTCCCTCGCGGCCGCGTCGAGCACCGTCGGCGCGGCCGTTTTCATGGGGCAATCCCACACTGAACGTGATTCAATGAGGGGCGCACCATGTGGCGCATCGAGTACGATCCGGGAGAGCGGCTCCTGACGATGCGTCTTCGCGATCACGTCGGGCTGGTCGAGATGCGCGCGCTCAACCGGGCGCACGCCCGAGCGCTCGAGGCCACCGGCGGCGACGGCTTCCGCGTCTTCGTCGATCTGCGCGGTCTGCATCCCCTCGACACCCCCTCGGCGGAGCTCCTCGCGGACATGAAGCGGGTCGCCATGGCGCTCGAGGGCTACGGGGGGCGCGCCGTGCTCGTCGACAGCGCGACCGTGGCCATGCAGCAGCGCAACACCACGCTCGAAGACGGCGGAGACCCCCGAGAGCTGATCACCCTGGAGCCGTCCGAGGCCGATCGCTGGCTGTCGAGCTGACGGCGTCGATCGCGGCCGCCGCCACGTTTTCGCCACGGGCTCTCCACCAGACCTCCGCCGCTCCGGCGACCGTGAGCCGCCGCCCGTCCGCATCGTCCGGTCTGGAGGTGCTGATGAGTGACGTATCGACGAGATGGGTGGCCGCGCCGTCCCCTGGTCACACCGGATCGACCGCGTCTCGGGGGCCGGGCCGAGCGCGGGAACCCGAGAGCGAGCACGCCGCGTGCTGGTCCGCGAGGCTGTTGTCCGCCGAGGGAGACGTGGGGCGGCTCGCGCAGCGGGCGGCGATCGGCGCGCTCCTCGCGTCGGCGTACGGCCTCGCGCTCGGAGCGCGAGAGGGAGGCGCCGCGCTGCTCGCCCACGCGGTGGGGGTGCCCGCCGCGCTGCTCGCGGTGACCCTCCTCGGGCTGCCCGCGCTCTACATCCTGCTCTCGCTCTTCGACGCGCCTCTGTCGGCGCGAGACGCGTTCGGCGCCGCGGTCCGCGGGCTCGCGTCCGCGGGCCTGGCGCTCGCGGGCTTCGCGCCGCTGTGCGCGCTCTACGTCGTGACCAGCGCGTCCGACGACGCGGCCGCGATCGCCGGTACCCTGGGACTGATCGTGGGCGGCGCGCTCGGCCTGCGTCAGCTCGTCTCCACCTTGCGTGCGGCGCTGCACCGCGCAGACAGCGCGACTCGTTTCGTCGCCGCCCTCTCCCAGCTGGGCTTCTCCTTCTTCGCCACCTTGCTCGCGTGGCGGGTGTGGAGCGCCTTGCTGCCGCTCGTGGGGGGTGCGTGATGAGCGGCGCCCATCCCATCGCGCTGCTCTTGAGAGACCCGGAGGAGGTGGCGCGTCGGTGCGCGGCCGAGGAGGGCCTGCGCCCGCTCGCCGTCGCGTCGATGGCGGTGTTGCTCATCGGTGGGGCCGTCTTCGGGGGCGTCGTGGGGAGCTTTCGCGGGGACGCGCAGATCCTCTACTCCGCCATCAAGCTGCCCCTCGCGCTCTTCGGGGCGCTCGTGATCTGCGTCCCCGCCTTCCACGCCGTCGCCGCGTGCCTGGGACGGCCGTGGCCGCTGCGGACCATCGTGGCGTTGACCATCGCCGCCGCGGGTCGCGCGGCGCTGGTCTTGCTCGCCTTCGCGCCGCTCTTGTGGCTCGGGATCGATCTCGGCCTCGGCTATCACGCGAGCGCGCTCGCCACCGCGCTGGCGTACGGCTCGAGCGGCCTGGCGGCGCTGGGCGTGCTCCTCCGCGGTCTGGGCGAAGGCGCGCACCGCGGCGTCACGGCGACGGCCTTCGTCGCCATCTTCCTCGCCGCGGGCGCGCAAACCGGCTGGACGCTGCGCCCCTTCCTGGGTCGCCCCTCGCAGGCCAGCGTCCCGTTCGTGCGCGACGTCGAGGGCGGCTTCGCGGACGCTCTGGTCATGAGCGCTCGCTCCGCGATGGGCGACTACGACCCGCGCGCGGAGCGTGACGCCTACGGCGGTGCGCGGTGAGCGCGCTCGACCTCCTGCTTCTCTATGCGGTTGTCGGGGCGGGCTGCGCGATCGTCGTGCATCGCCGGACGCGCGGGAGCTGGGCGCAGCGGCTCGGTGCCTCGGCGCTCGCGTTTCCGCTCTGGCCCATCTGGGCCCCGATCGCCCTCCTGCCGGATCGGGTCGCGGCTGGCGCGCGTGGGGACCGCGCGGAGCGCATGCGTGAGGAGCTCCGACACGCAGTGGACGCCGCGCGGGGCTCGCCCTTCGAGATCCTCTTCTCGCGGGACGCCGCCGATCAGATCGAGCGAGAGATCGCCGACGCGCTCGCGCGCATCTCCGAGCTGGACGCGTTGCTGGCGCAGCCCGACCTCGACCTGGAGCGGGCGAGCGAGCGCGTGGACGCGTTGACGCGGAGCGGGAACACACGCGCGCTCAAGACGGCCGTCCTCCATCGGGACAACGTCGCGCGCATCACGGCGCTGCGAGATCGCCACGGGCGCGCGCTCGAAGAGCTGGGTGAGCTCATCGGCGCGCTGCGGTCCCAGCTGGTGCTCGCGCGCTACGCGGGATCGTCGCCCGAGGGGGTCGGTGGTATCGTCACCGAGCTTTGGGCTCGGGTCGAAGGCCTGGGCGAGATCGTGGACGCGCAGGAGCCGCGGGAGAGCGCGTGAGCCGACACATCCTGGTGGTGGACGACGAGGCCCGCATTCGCGAGGTCGTGCAGTACGCGCTCGAGCGCGAGGGTTTCCGCATCGACTCCGTCGACGACGGCGGACGCGCCCTGGAGGCCATCGAGCGCGGGAGCTTCGACCTCGTGATCCTCGACGTGATGCTGCCCGGGATGGATGGCCTCGAGCTGTGTCGCAAGGTGCGCGCGAAGAGCCGGGTTCCGATCCTCTTTCTCAGCGCGCGCGCGGACGAGATCGATCGCGTGCTCGGGCTCGAGCTCGGGGGCGACGACTACCTGACGAAGCCCTTCTCGCCGCGCGAGCTGGTCGCGCGGGTCAAGGCCGTCCTGCGACGCGTGCACGACGGACCGAGCGAGGAGGACACGAAGAAGAAGCTGCGACACGGCGCCATCAGCATCGACCAGGAGCGCCACGAGGTCCGCTGCGGCGGAGCGCTCCTCTCGCTCACGCCGACCGAGCTGGGGCTGCTCGCCGCGCTCATCGAGCGACCCGGCGTCGTGCTCTCACGGGGGCAGCTGATGCAGCGCGCCTACAGCTACGACAACCTGGTGACCGAGCGGACCATCGACACCCACGTCCGGCGCATCCGCGCGAAGTTCAGGGAAGTCGGCGGCGACGATCCGATCACGACCGTGCACGGCGTGGGATACAAGGCGGCCGAGTAGTGCTGGAGCAGCTCGGGCGGATCCGGGTTCGGCTGCTGATCGTCAACCTCACCGTCTTGTTGGTTCCGATCGTCGGTCTCGAGTTCGCGCGCATCTATGAACGGCAGCTGCTGTCGTCGCTCGAGCGCGACATGCGGAACCAGGCGGCGCTCGTTCGGGAGGCGCTCGAGGCGCAACTCGAAGACGGGCGGGGGCTCGCGCATCCTCGGGTTCAGCGCGTGTTGGTCGCGGCGGCGCGCCAGACGAGGACGCGGATCCGGGTGCTGGACGCGCGCGGACGGAGCGTCATGGACTCACACGCCGAGGGCCCGCCGGAGGGCCCGGAGCCGCCGCCGCCGACCATCCTGCCGGGGAGCGCGTACGAGGTCGCGCGGAGGTCGGCGGACAGCAGCCCGGACGTCGTCGAGATGTGGTCGGCGCGATCACTCCCGCGCGGCACGTGGCCCGCCGTCCCGCAGCGACGCGAAGTCCGCTCGGCCCTGCGTGGTCATCCGGACGCATACACGCGGGTGCGTGACCGGGCCCCGGCCGTGCTCCTCTTCGTCACCGAGCCCATCCGGAGCGGCGGCGATGTCGAGGGGGTCGTCTACGTCACCCGTTCGACGCGGCCCGTGCTGACCGAGCTCTATCGAATCCGGCGCGGCCTCATCCAGGTGCTCGTGGTGGCGGTCGTCTTCACCCTGCTCTTGACGTTGGTGCTGGCGTGGTCGATCTCGCGCCCGCTCTCCAAGCTCGCGAAGGCCGCACGCAGAATTGCGGACGGCGACCAGGGCGTCGCGGTCCCCGTGGGTGGGAGTGGGGAGATCCGCGAGCTGGGTCGCGCGATCGAGACCATGACCCGCGAGCTCGATCGGCGGATGCGGTACATCAGTGAGTTCGCCGCGGACGTGGCGCACGAGCTGAAGAGCCCGATCACCTCGATACGCGGCGCGGCGGAGCTGCTCCAGGAGGGCGCGTCGGACGACACCGAAGCGCGCGCGCGTTTCACCGGGAACATCCAGCTCGACGCGGAGCGTCTGGACCGACTGGTGAATCGCCTCCTGGAGCTCAGCCGCATCGAGAGCAGCCGGGCGCCCATGGAGAGCGTCGACCTCGGTGCGATGGTGCGACGGGTGACCGAGCGCACCCACACGCCCGAGCAGCCGGTCGAAGTGGACTGGAGGACGCCGCTCCGCACGATGAACGGTCGCGAAGAGGACCTCGAGCGCGCGCTCCTCAACCTGGTGGAGAACGCCCTCCGCTTCTCCCCGGAGGGCGAGCCGGTCCGCGTGCTCATCGAGCAGATCGACCACGGGCGTCGCGGCGGCGCGTTGAGCTTCCGTGTCGTCGATCGCGGCCCGGGCGTCCCGGAGAGCCACCGCCACAAGATCTTCGACCGCTTCTTCACCACGGACGCAGACAAGAGCGGCACCGGTCTCGGCCTCGCGATCGTCCGCAGCGTGGCACACGCACACGGCGGAGAAGTGACGCTCAGCCCCACCCCAGCTGGCGGCGCCACCTTCCAGCTCCTCCTCCCCCTGGAATGATCCGCGTGCGAGGAATACCGGCCCCTGGTACCGAGTCAACTAAGATTGCGGCCGCTTCACGCATCCACGCGTGGGCGGTGCGCAGGTAGAAACGGCGGCGATCCGGTTCGCCTCACGTCGCTTCCCGGGAGGTCTCCGCGGGCCTCACGGCACTCCCGCACACGACGCAGACGGACCCCGGCGGCGCGAGGCCACCGGGGTCACGAGAAGAGTCGCGCGATCAGCGCCGATCTACGGGAACGGCTCGCACGCCGCGCCGTGGTGCTTCTTCATCCAGTACGTGCCCGCCGGGAACACCACGCTCCGGTCCCCCGCGCACCACCGCTCCTTGCACTCGGCGTGTCTCGCCCGGAACGTCTTCAGCCGCCGCAGCGCCGCAATTCGCTCCTCGCGCGAGCTCGCCATCACCTGCGGGCGAAGGCCGCCCGGCTCCTCTTCGGTCCGCGCCACGCGGTAGGGAGACACATTGCACGCCTCCACGCGGCTCATGATGCGCCAGCCCTTCCGCTTCGCCTCCGCGCGCGCCTCCTCGACCAGGACCTCCACCCGCGTACCGATCCGCTCCCGCGCGCCCTCCACGTCGTCGGCCAAGCACTCCGGCCACGTCAGCCGGATCGACGCCCGCGCCGGCCAGTACGC
>JAVJQK010000089.1 GCA_040218145.1 Sandaracinaceae bacterium
GCGCGCCTCGCCGGCGGGACAGCGCGCCCAGCGCGCCAGTCGCTCCTCCGAAATGCTTCAGCATTTCGTCGTCGGCCCGGCGCGCTGGACACGCCGTCGCGCTCGGCGATGCATCGCGCGCATCTTCGCCGGACCCTGCTAGTCCCAAATCCAGCGCCTCGTTCGACGATGCGCCTGTATTTGGGGCTAGAAGCGCCGCAGGCGCGTCGTTTTCGGGTGAAGCGAAGGCGGCTTTGCCGCCGCAGCGAGGGGCTTTTGCGAAAAGCCCCTGACTGGAATTGCTAGGCCCGGAGCGAGCGCGAAGCGCTTGATTCGGGGCTAGTCGCGCGCGGCGCAGCCGGGGGGCGCGCCGCCGCTGCACTCGCAGTCGCACGCCGCGAGCTCGTCGCCGTCGGGCACGGCCGTCCGGCCAGCGCCGCGGCACGCGCAGTAGCACGCACCCTCGCGCCATCCGCAGGCGGTCCGCTGCGCGCATCGATCGACGTCTTCGTCGATCTGACGCAGCCCGACCTCGCAGTTGCCCGAGGCGGGGCGGCAGACGTAGCGGTCTGCGGCGCGCCCCGCCGGCGCCGCGAGGGTGCAGACGAGCGAGCGCCGACACGCCTCCCGGCTCAGCTCCGCGCACGGCGTGTCTCCCGGATCGTCGTGGACCTCGGCCGACGGGACCGGTGGGTCGCGCGGTGGCGCGCCGCCCACCGTGATCGACTCGCAGGCCAGGGCGAGCGTGGCGAGGAGCGAGAGGCAGGCCGAGCTTCGCATCGGGGCAGCGTCTCAGCGCGGGGCGCCGCGATCAACGTCGGCCGCGCCGGCGCGGAGATCAATCGAGCGCAGCCTGGAGCCGCGTATACGTCTGCCCGAGCGCGGCCGCGTCGGGTGTGGAATCGGTGGCGCGCGCCTCGATGACTCCGCACGCCTGCTCGAAGGTCGTCACCACGATGTGTCGTCTGCCCATCCCGGACACCAACAGCAGGAGGCGCAGCATCGTGCGCACGACGCTCTGCCAGATCGAGTCACCGAGCGGCACGGTGACGACGAGCGGGACGCGGTCGGAGAGCTCGAGCACGATGGCCTTGGCCACCTCGCGGGTCTCCGCGTCAGGCGGGGCCGAGGTCGACTCGACGATCTGGAGATAGACCGCATTCGAGGAGGAGTCGTCGAGCAGCTGTCTCAGCTCGCGCTGGAGCCACCGCATCCGCTCTGCGCGTGCGTCCTCCCGCCACAAGACCATCACCACGTCTCCTCGCCGGGACACCGCCACGCCGTCTCCCACGCGCGTCGTCTCGGGGTGGCTGTCGGTGGTTCGCGGCATGCAGCACTGATATCGGCCGAACGCCCCTCGACTCGAGGGGGCTTTGCGAAGCACGCGAGAAGCTGTGAGACTGGCGCCGAGATGCTCGTCGCAGTGAGACGCGCGGCGGCCGCCCACATCCTCGGCGCGGCCGCGATGGCGACCACGACCCTCGCTTCGCTCCCCGCCGCGGGCGCGCAGACGGTGCTGACCTCCACCGTGCGGGACGGGCAGCCGCCGGTCGAGAGCCGGGACGAAGACGGCAGCCCCAGCCGGTCCGTCGGTGTCCCGGACCGGGGCCGTCTGCGGGACTCGGTGCAGCTCGAGCCGACGCCGCACCTGTTCATTCGCGAGAGCCGACGCAGCGCCCAGTACGGGACGGCGGAGCTCGTCGGGCTCGTGCAGCGGGCGGCGGCGCGCGTGTCCATCGCGCACCCGGGGCCTCGGCTCGTGGTCGGCGACCTCTCGCGCGAGCGAGGTGGGCGCGTGCACCCGCACCGCTCGCATCGCACCGGCCGGGACGCGGATCTGGGCTTCTATCTCCTCGACGAGGAGGGCGCGCCGGTCGAGGTCGACCGGTTCGTGAACCTGCGGCGCAGCGGCTGCGGGCGGGTCGGCGAGGCGCGCTACTGCTTCGACCCGGCGCGGAACTGGGACCTGGTCGCGGCCCTGGTCAGTGATCCGACCACGAGCGTGCAGTACATCCTCGTGGCGCCCGACATCCGACGGCGCCTGATGGAGGAGGGCGAGCGCCGCAGCGTGGACCCCGCGCTCTTCGAGCGCGTCCGCATCGCCACCGAGCCCCACCGCGGCAGCCGGTCGCACCGGAGCCACTTCCACGTCCGCATCTACTGCCCGGTCGACGACCGGCCCGAGTGCGTGGACGAGCCGCCCTACCACGCGTGGTACGAGGGCGAGCCGGCGCCGGCGACGCCGGGGATTCGACGCATGCGCGCCCGTCAGCGCCGCGCCTATCGGCGACAAGCGGCCCGACAGCGGGCGCGCGCGCAGCGACGGGCGCAGCGACGGGCGCGACAGCGCCGGGCGCAGAGAGCACGCCGGCGGGCGCGTCGAGCGCGTCAGCGCGCGCGAGAGTGAGCTTCAGCCGAGGTCGGGAAAGAGCATCAGTGCCTCCTCGACCGACCCGTGCGCGCCCCCAGCCGAAAGCGATCAACGGCGGCGCGCGCGACGTGAGCGGACTCACTTCGTCATCCCGCGGCGTAACGCGGGCCGCGGCTCTACATAGGCGAGGTGATGCAACGCTCTCTCCTCTCGCTCCTCGTCGTCCTGCTCACCGCTTGCTCGAGCGCGTCCACGTCGGCGCAGTCGAACGGGCACACGCCGCGCGCCCCGGCCCTGTCCGAAGGGCAGGCAGAGGCCGTCTTCGCCGGCGGCTGCTTCTGGTGCATGGAGCACCCGTTCGAGCGCCTCGACGGAGTCGCGAGCGTCACCTCGGGCTACATCGGCGGGCGCGTCGAGGGACCGAGCTACGAGCAGGTCTCTCGCGGCGGCACGGGGCACGCCGAGGCGGTCCGCGTGGTCTATGACCCGGACGTCGTCTCGTACGACCGCCTCCTCGAGGTCTTCTGGCACAACGTCGACCCGACCCAGCGCGACGGCCAGTTCTGCGATCACGGCGACCAGTACCGCACGGCGATCTTCCCCGTGGACGACGCCCAGCGGCGCGCCGCCGAGGCCTCGCTGGCGCGGATCCGGCGGCAGCTCGACCGGCCCATCGCCACGCGCATCGAGCCCAGCGCCCCCTTCTGGGTGGCCGAGGACTACCACCAGGACTTCTATCGGACGCACCCCGTGCGTTACCGCACTTATCGAAGTGGATGCGGAAGAGACCGTCGATTGCAGGAGATCTGGGGCGACGCGGCCGGGCACTGAGTCCGGGTGAGAAATTCTCGTACGCCTCGACGTGTCAGCTCGGATCCTTGCCGCTATGTTGTCGCCCATGCTGCGCCACCGATGGCTCTTGGTGGCGGCTCTGAGTGGAGTCGCCTTCGGATGTGACGACGGCCGCGCTGGCCCCGACATGGGGGACGGTGGAGTCGCACCGACCTGCGAGGCGACGACGCCCGTCGAGTGCGCGGCGGACATGATCAACGCGGTGCCCGTCCGGATGACCGCGACCACGGTGGGCGCGCGCGACAGCTTCGGGCAGACCTGCGCGGCCGGCCCTGGGGGCCGCGACGTCACGTTCATGTTCACCGCCCCCGAGGCGGGCTTCTACGAGATCGACACCCTCGGGTCCGACTTCGACACCGTGCTCTCCGTCCGGACGGATTGCACCGGGGCGACGGTCGTCGAGTGCAACGACGACATCCAGCGCGGCATGGAGACCCGCTCGAAGGTGAGCGTGGAGCTCGCGGCCTGCGAGACGGTGCTCATCATCGTCGACGGCTACAACGCCGACGAGATGGGCAACGTGGTCCTCAACATCGGGACGCAGGAGCAGATCTGCGACGACGGGATCGACAACGACGAAGACGGCATGGCCGACTGCGACGACCCCGACTGCTTCAGCATCGACTGCAGCGGTGACGACTGGCCGGCGCCCTGGCAGGACTTCGAGTGGGAGGTCGTGGAGCTGACCAACCAGGAGCGCGCGATGGGCGCGAACTGCGGCGGTGAGGACTTCCCCCCCGCCGGCCCGCTCGAGATGGACGCGCTCATCCGCGACGCCGCGCGGGCTCACAGCTCCGACATGGGGGAGCTCGGGTACTTCCAGCACGACAGCCTCGACGGCGCGCCCTGCGACGGCGCCGCGAACCCCTGCGACTTCGCCGACCGCATGCGGTACGCCGGCTTCATGGGCGACCAGCCCTGGGGCGAGAACATCGCCGCCGGTCAGACGACCCCGGCCGACGTCGTGCGGGCGTGGATGGAGAGTCCCGGCCACTGCCGGAACATCATGAACCCCTCGTACCAGACGATCGGCGTGGGCTACGCGCTCGTCGAGGGCTCGCCGCTGGGTCACTACTGGACCCAGGACTTCGCGGCCAGTCACTGATTTTTTGGGCGGGGCTTTTCAAGCCCCTCCCCCCCGTTGCGCCGTCGCAACGATGTTCGCTTCGGGCGCTGCGCGCCCTACGCGAACATCGCTGCGCCGGCTCCACGGGCCCCCCCCAACCCAAGTCGGGCGACTTCGTCGCCCGTGTCCCGCGCTCCGCGCGTGAGCCACGCGGCTCGCGCTTTCGTTTCACGAAAGCTGGCCGCCCGCTGCCGCGGAGGACCTGCGCAGGTGGGCGACATCGCTTCGCTCGTCGCGGGGCGACGTCGCTTCGCTCGTCGCGGGGCGACGTCGCTTCGCTCGTCGCGGGTGCTCGATGGGCTTCGAGGCAGCGAGGCGCGGGGAGAGAACGCCGCCGAAGGCAACGGAGGTGGACACGGTGGATCGCGTGCGGGGACACATGCAGCGGCTCACGCCGCAGCGCCGGGTGGCCTTGCTGCTCTGCGTCGTGGAGGGGCTGTCGCCGACCGAGGCGGCGCGCGAGGTCGGCTGCAGCGCGCTCGCGATGCGCGGCCGCCTTCATCAGGCGCGAGCGCAGCTGCGCGCGTGGCTCGAGGAGGACGAGGCGCTCCGCGCGAGGCTGGAGGGCGGCGCATGACCGACGATCTCCTCGAACGGGCCGCGAGCGCGCTGCGCGAGGCCGATGGCGGCGGGGCGAACGACGACGCGCTGATCGACCGCGCGCTCCTCGCGGGCCGGGCGCGTCACGCGCGACGGACGCGAACGCGGCGCGCGTGGATCGCGACCGCCCTCACGCTCGCCGCGGCGGCCGCGATCGCGCTCGCGGTGAATCGCCCGGAGCCACGCGTCGCGGCGCCCGCCGCGCCCCTGCCGGAGCTCGACCGGGTCGAAGACGTGACCGCGACGGAGCGGCCGGAGCCGCTGGTGCGGGGAGACGACCGGCTCACGCCGTCGACGGACGCGCGCTTCCGGCTCGACTTCGACGACGCCGCGCACCGGCTCGTGACGCTGCGTCACGGCGCCATGCTGTTCGACCTGGCGCCGCTGCCCGAAGGCCACGTCTTCGCGGTGCGCACCCCCCACCTCGAGGCGCGCGTGACGGGCACGGTCTTCCTGGTCGAGGTCCAGGAGTCGGGGACCGCGGTGGAGGTGTTCGAGGGGAGCGTGCTGGTGCTCGACGAGGGCCGCGCTCGGCTGCTCCGCGCGGGTCAGCGTGTGGGCGATGTGCAGGCGGCGGCGCTGAGGGTCGAGGGCGAGGCGGCGGCGCGAGCGCGAGGGCGGCCGGCGCCGATCGCCGCCACGAACGAAGGAGGACGAGCCTCGTCCCCTGCGCCGCGACGTCGACGACGCGCGAACGCCCCGCCGCGAGCCGCGCCCCCGACGCCCGAAGCGGCGCGGGCCCTGATCGTCGAAGGCGAGGCGGAGGAGGCGCTCGCGCTGGCCCGCTCCGTCCCGCCGTCGCCGACCTGGCGCTACGTGGAGGCGGACGCGCTCAGGGCGCTCGGACGGGGCGCGGCGGCGGCGAGCGCGTACGACGACGCGGCCGGCGGCCTCGAAGGCCCGGCGCGGCGCGAGGCGGCCGTGCTGGCCGCGCAACTCCACATGCGCGATGGCGCCCCGGAGCGCGCGCTCGCCTCGCTCGAGCGGGGACGCGTGACGGAGGTGGAGTCGCCGCTCCGCGAGCGCGGGCTCGTGCTGAAGGCCGAGGCGCTCGCCCGGCTCGAGCGCCACGACGCGCTCGCTCGGGTCGCGAGGGCCTACCTGCGCCTCTACCCGACGGGACACCGGGCCGCGTGGATGGGGCGCTTCGTGGACGTAGCCGCTCCATCGCCCGGCGCTCAGGACGCGCGGCGGCGATAGTGACTCGGGGGATGGCCGGTCCAGCGCTTGAACGCGCGGCTGAACGCGTTGGCGTCGGAGAAGCCGAGGAGGAACGCGACCTCACCCACGCTGAGGCCGCGGTCCCGCAGGTGGCTCAGGGCGAGCTGCTCGCGCAGGTGATCGAGGAGCTGGCTGAAGGTGGTGTCCTCCTCGGCCAGGCGCCGCGACAGGGTGCGCACGCTCATGTGGAGCTTGCCCGCGATGATCTCCGCCGTCGGCGTGCCGCCGGTCAGCTCCTCGGCGATGCGCTCTGAGACCCGGCGCGCGAACGAGTCGCTCGCCTCGCCGAGCAGGGTCTGCGCGTGCTGCTCGAGGATCGGGAGCAAGCCCGGATCCGACTGGGGGATCGGCGCGTCGAGGCGATCGGCGCGGAACACGAGGCGGTTCTCCGCCGCGCCGAAGTGGAGCGGACACTGGAACGTCTGCACCCACGGGCCCGGATCGGACGGCTCCGCGTGCACGAAGGCGACCTCGAGCGCGCGACCCGGGACGCCGGTCAGGAACATGGCCCCCGCGAGCGCGGCCGCGAAGCCGTAGTCGACCAGGACGCCGGCCGGCTCCCGCCCGCTCGACAGGGAGACGTGCAGGATCGCGCGCTCGCCTTCCACGCTGAGGCGGTCGGCGCCCGCGTCGTGCAAGACCCGCTGGAAGCGCAGGCCCGCCTCCATCGCCTCGCCGAGGGTGGGGTGGTTGCGCATCACGTACTCGACGACGCCGAGCTGCCCCGGGCTCGGGGCGAGGCCCGCGCGGAGGCCGAAGGCGTCCTCTCCGACGTGCTCGGCGCACGCCACCCAGAGGGCGTCGAGCACCTCCTCGGGCATGCGGAAGTCGGGGTCGCCGACCTCCTCCGCCCGCAGGGAGACGCGGTCGAGCGCGGGTCCGGGGTCGCGTCCCGTGGCGCGCACCCGCGCGAGCGCGGGCCACGCGAGGCGCGCCGAGGCCATGCAGCCGGTGGTGCTCCGCATCGGGGCGAGGATACCAAGCCCGACCTGGCCGGTTCGGACAGGCTTTTTGGCGAGGTCGGCAAGGCAGCCCGATCGCGCCTCGCCTAGTGTCCCGGCCCGGAGGGATGTCATGCGAGCGACCTGGGGATGGGCCATCTGGGGATGGATGGGAGTCGCGCTGCTCGTGGGGACGGGCTGCGCGAGCGAGATGGAGGAGCGCGGGCCCGAGGGCGGGGCGCACGAGCCGGGGACGGAGCCGCCCGTGACGGGCGAGCCGGTCGCGCCGCCCGGGGAAGGGGGGGAGGGCGCGCCGAGGCCGCTCCCCGGGCCCGCGCCCTCCGAGCCGCCGGTCGAGGCGCCGCCGTTCACGTGCGAGGGCAAGACGGGCGTCGACGGAAGGCGCGTCATCTCCTTCATGCACGACGGGCTGCTGCGCACGACGTACCTCCACGTGCCCGACCAGTACGAGCCGACGGAGGGCACGATGCTGGTGCTCAACTTCCACGGCTTCACCTCGGCGGACTGGCAGCAGGCGCTGCTCACGGGCATGGGCGAGGTCGCCGAGGAGCGCGGCTTCATCGTCGCCTATCCGCAGGGCGTCGCCGCGAGCTGGAACGCGGGCGACTGCTGCGGCACCGCGTGGACCGACTCGGTCGACGACGTGGGCTTCGTGCAGGCGCTGATCGAGCGGCTGGCCGAGGACTACTGCGTCGATCCCCGGCGGATCCACGCGACGGGCATGAGCAACGGCGGCTTCATCTCGCATCGCCTCGCGTGCGAGCTGAGCGACACCATCGCCTCCATCGCGCCCGTGGCCGGCGTGATCGGCGTCGACCCGGGGGAGTGCGCGCCCGAGCGGCCGATGCCCGTGTGGCAGTTCCACGGCACGCGCGATCCCCTGGTGCCCTACGAGGGGGGCACGCCCATCCTCCACGACCTGGGGGTCGGCGTCGTGTTCCGTTCGGTGGCCGACACGCTCGAGCACTGGGCGACGGTCAACGGGTGCAGCCTCGAGCGCTCCGAGATGATCGTCGAGGGCGACACGACCTGCGTGGCCTGGGCCGACTGCGACGCGCCGACCCGCCTCTGCACGGTCGACGGCGGGGGTCACACGTGGCCCGGCGGCTTGCCCATCCCGTTCCTCGGGAGGACGACGAACGACCTCGACGCCACGCGTCAGATGGTGGCCTTCTTCGAGGACAATCCGCTCCCCGCGCGATGACGTACGATGTGGAGTGATGTCTCGCTCCGCGTGTGTCCTCCTCCTCCTGTCCCTGCCCGCCAGCGCGGCCGGCGCCCAGTACTTCTCCGTCGCGCGCTGGGATCCGGTCGGGAGCCGGCTCCACTGCGAGCAGATCGGGACATCCTTCTGCGCGAGCGACACCGAGTGTCCGGATGACTCTGGCTGCCTGGACTTCGAGCCGGACGACCTCTGCGGAGCTCCTCGCGCGCTGTTCTGCGCGGGCGACGCGTCGGCCGAGGAGACGGCCTGTCCGGCGAACAGCCCCAACCTGCACCGGATCCCCGACGCCGAGCCCGCGATCTTCGTGTGCATGCCCGACCTCTTCGAGACCTGCGAGGAGACGATCGGCACGTCGGGGGCCTGCTTCTACTCCCCCGACGGCTTCTTCCCCGTCGACTGGGCGGCCGGGGACTGCGACATGGACGGCGTCCCGAACGGGGAGGAGCTCGCCCTCGAGGCGGTGTGCTTCGGGCCGCGGCTCGTCGGGGTGGTGACGCCGGACGGCGCCTGCGAGCTCGTCCAGCCCTGCCTCGATGACGCCGACTGCGTGGGCGGGACGGTGTGTCGGCGGCCGACGCCGGGCGCCTCACACCGCTTCTGCGTCGACGACGCGGAGCACGCCCTCTGCTGCGACGGCGCTCTCGAGTGCCCTGGGGGAGGCTGCCCGGTGGCCACGGGGAGCGCCGACGCCGCCGCCTTCTGCGCGGACTTCGACTACTGCGCCGAGTGGTCCTTCTCGGAGCGCACGGCGTGCGTCCACTACGCCGGCGAAGGGGTCGCCGACACGGCGGCCGGAGACTGCGACGGCGACGGCATCCCGAACGCCGAGGACGGCGCCCCGTGCGAGCCGGGTGAGCCTCCGCCCCAGGACGCCGGGGCCTCACCGGACGCAGGGCCTCCCGCGGCCCCGGACCGCACGCCGCGCTTCGCGGGCGGAGGGGGCGCCGTGTGCGCGGCCTCGCCGGGTCGGGTCCCGGCGGGTGGCGCGGCGCTCTTCGGCTTGCTCGCGGTCGCGCTGCTCGTGAAGCGCCGACGGGCCTGACGTAAGCTCCAGGCGTGCTTCGCCTTTCATCGCTCGTCGCGATCTTCACCGTCCACCTTCTCCTCTGCGGCGTCGCGCACGCGCAGCAGGTCTCGTACGCCTCCCTCGACGGGGCCGAGCTCCGCTGCGTCAGCGACTCGACGGAGACCTGCGTCTCGAACGCCGACTGCACCCTCACGGGCGAGACATGCGTCCGCTTCCCCGGCCAGGGCATGTGCGCCGACGCCGAGCGGCTCTTCTGCCGAGACGAGACGCGCGGCGGGTGTCCGATAGGGCGCGAGCTGCGGCCGATCGGAATGACGGGCATCTCGCTCTGCATGCCCAGCGGCCGGCGCTGGTGCGCCGAATCCGGCTCGGGCTTCACGTCGTGCTTCCGCGAGCCCGGCGCGCCGAGCGACGCCCTCCTCGTCGACTTCGAGCTCGGCGACTGTGACCGCGACGGGATCCCGAACGGCGCGGAGACGGACGCGGGGCTCTGCGTCCCGGTGGAGCGCTTCGGGGTGGTGGGACCGTCGGGCAACTGCGACACGCTCGCCTCGTGCCGCAGCGACGGCGACTGCCCGAGCGAGGCGCCGCGCTGTGAGGGCGTGGGCGCGCACTACTTCTGCGTCCCCGACGTGATCCACCACTGCTGCGGGGGCTTCGTCGGCGTCGAGTGCCCCGACGGCACGGCGTGCGAGCCCACGAATGGCACCGCGGACGGCAACGACTTCTGCGCCGATCCCGGCTACTGCGTCGACCTCGAGTTCACCGATCGGACCGCGTGTCTCTTCTTCGGAGGCGAGCGGGTCGAGGATCCCGACGCGGGAGACTGCGACGAGGACGGTATCGCGAACGTGTCGGACGAGAGCCCCTGCGAGTTCGACGCGCCCCCGGACGCCGGAATCAGCCCGCCCGAGGACGGCGGGGGCACGCCTCCGCCCGAGGACGCGGCCAGTCCGCCGATGGACGCTGGACACACCACCCCGCCGCCTCCGCCGGAGGATCGGCAGCCGCAGTTCGCGGGCGGGGGCGGCTGTCTCTGCCGCGCCACGGGCGCGCCCGGCGGCCAGACGCCGTGGCTCGCGGCGCTGGCGCTCGGCGTGCTCGGGCTGATCTGGCGTCAGCGCCCGTAGGCCTCGACCGCGTCGAGCCAGCTCTTCACCTGCGCGTCCGAGGGCATGCGCCAGTCGCCGCGCGGCGAGAGCGCGACCATTCCGACCTTCGGCGCGTCGGCGGTGCAGCTGCGCTTGAACTGGTGGGTGAAGAAGCGGCGGAAGAACACCGAGAGCCAGCGCTTCAGCGTCTCGAGCGTGTAGGCGTCCCCGAAGGCCGCCTGCGCGAGGTCCAGGATCCGGCCCGGCCGCGCCCCGTGGCGGACGAAGTGGTAGAGGAAGAAGTCGTGCAGCTCATAGGGCCCGATGGTGCTCTCGGTGAGCTGCGCGATCTGGCCCTCCTCGTCCGCCGGCAAGAGCTCCGGCGAGATGGGCGTCTCCAGTATCCCGAACAGGATCCGCCGCAGCGCGTCGGCGTCGCCCGCCCAGTGCGCGGCGCGCTCGTTCGCCACCCAGCGGATCACGAAGCGGATGAGCGTCTTCGGCACGCTCGCGTTCACGTCGTACATCGCGATGTGGTCTCCCGCGTAGGTCGACCAGCCGAGCGCCTTCTCCGACAGGTCGCCGGTGCCGACCACGAGCCCGCCGCGCTGATTCGCGAGCGTCATCAGGACGAGCGTGCGCAGCCTCGCTTGCACGTTCTCGAGCGTCACGTCGCCGAGGCTCGGGGTCTCTCGCACCTTCGCGAGCAGCCCTTCGACGTCGTCCGTGCCCGCCGCGGCGTCGTGCCCGACCGACTTCAGCAGCATGTGACTCGCGTCGCTGACCCCGACCTCGAGGAAGGTCGCGCCGAGCTCCAGGCTGAGCTCCTCCGCGCGGGTGCGCGTCCCCGCGGTGGTGCCGAGCCCGGGCAGGGTCGCGGCGATCAGGTCCGAGCGGGGCTGCCCGCGGAGATCGAGCGCGGCCGCGCAGACGAGGGCCGCCATCGTCGAGTCGAGCCCGCCCGAGACGCCGAGCACGAGCTTGGGCGCGCCGATCGCGGCCATGCGGGTGGCGAGCGCGTTGCTCTGGATCTCGAAGATCTCCCAGCAGCGCGTGGCCAGGGTCGCGGGATCCCGCGGCAAAAACGGGTGCGCGGGCACGTCCCGCTTCAACGACGCGGTCTCGGGGCCCGCGGTGAAGAGCACGCGCCGGTGCGGGGTGCGGGTCTCGCGCGCGCAGTCGCCGAAGGTGCCCGTCACCGCGCGCTCGCGCTGCAGCAGCTCGAGATCCACGTCCGCCGTGACGAGCTGGTTCTCGCGGAGGAAGCGCCTCGACTCCGCGAGCACGGCGCCGTTCTCGCTGATGAACGCGTCCGCGTCGAAGGCGAGATCGGTCGAGGACTCGCCCGGCCCGGCCGCGACGTAGAGGTAGGCGCACTTGCCGCGGTCCGAGGCCGAGCGCGCGAGCAGCCGTCGCAGCTCCGCCTTGCCGACCGTGAAGTTCGAGGCGCTCAGGTTCGCGATCACCGTCGCGCCGTTGGACACGTGCGCGAGGTGCGGCGGCGCGTGGACCCAGTAGTCCTCGCAGACCTCGAGGCCGACGACGAGGTCCCGCTGGGTCTCGGCTTCGAACAACAGGTCGAGCCCGAACGGGACGTCCTGGCCCGCGATCCGGCAGCGGCTCCCTGGCGCGACCTCGGTGCCCGGGCGGAACCAGCGAGCCTCCTCGAACTCGCGGTAGGTCGGCAGGTACGCTTTCGGGACGACACCCAGGATGCGCCCGCGTTGAAAGGCCACGGCGCAGTTGAAGACGCCCCCACCCACGCGGATCGGCATCCCGACCACCGCGAGCGGAGATCGCTCGAGCGAGGCCTCGAGGAGCGCCTCGAGCGCGCGCTCGCACGACTCGAGCAGGTGCTGGTCGAGCACGAGATCGCGTACCGTGTAGCCGCACAGCCCGAGCTCCGGGAAGACGACGAGCGCGTCCCCCTGCCCGTGGGCCCGCTCCAGCAGCGAGAGGGTGTGGGCGACGTTCCCGTCGAAGTCAGCGACGCGCACCACCGGCACGGCCACGCTGACGCGAGCAAAACCACGCATGGGCTACCCATCCTCGGAGGGGCGGGCCCTGTCAAGGATCCAAGGGTCCCCTGGCCGGGGTCATTTCTCACACCACGCGGGCTCTGGGGCTGGCCAAAACGCCCGCGGGCGGGTACCCCGCAGGCGATGGCCAGCCAAGAGATCAAGATTCACGACTCCGTCCTCTCCGCGGTGGGGCGCACGCCGATGGTGCGCCTGGCGCGCATCGGGCGGGACCTGCCCGCAGAGATCCTCGCCAAGCTCGAGTTCATGAACCCCGGCGGCTCCGTGAAGGACCGCATCGGGGTGCGCATGCTGCTCGAGGCCGAGAAGCGCGGCGACATCAAGCCGGGGGACACGCTCATCGAGCCCACCAGCGGCAACACGGGCATCGGCCTGGCCATGGCGGCGGCGGTCCGCGGCTACCGGATGATCATCACGATGCCGGAGAAGATGAGCCGCGAGAAGCAGGTGGTGCTCGAGGCGCTCGGCGCCGAGATCATCCGCACGCCCACCGAGGCCGCCTTCGACGCGCCCGAGAGCCACATCAGCGTGGCGCGGCACCTCAAGGCCATCCTCCCGAACGCGCACATCCTCGACCAGTACGGCAACGAGGACAACCCGCTCGCCCACGCCGAGACCACCGCGGTGGAGATCCTCGAGCAGACCGACGGGAAGCTCGACGCGTTCGTGTGCGCGGCCGGGACCGGCGGCACGATCACCGGCGTGGCCCGGGTCCTCAAGAAGGAGGTCCCGAACTGCGAGATCATCGGCGTCGATCCCGAGGGCTCGATCCTCGCCGGCCCCGACGACGTCAAGAGCTACAAGGTCGAGGGCATCGGCTACGACTTCATCCCCGACGTGCTCGACCGCTCGCTCGTCGACCGCTGGATCAAGAGCAACGACAAGGACAGCTTCCGCGTCGCCCGCCAGCTCATCCGACAGGAGGGGCTGCTCTGTGGCGGCTCCTGCGGGACCGCGGCGTGGGCCGCGATGCAGGTCGCCAAGGACATGCCCAAGGGCGCGCGCGTGGTCGTGATCCTCCCCGACTCGGTCCGGAACTACATGACCAAGTTCGTCGACGACGCCTGGATGCGCCAGCACGGCTTCAGCGACGACAACTCCGACCTCGGCACGGTGGCGGAGATGATCCGCGCGCTGCCGCCCAAGGAGGTCATCACCATCGAGGACGACAAGTCCCTCGGCTACGCGGTGCGCGTCTTCAAGGCGCACGGCATCAGCCAGATGCCCTGCGTCACGGCCGGCCGCCTCAGCGGCATCATCACCGAGAGCGACGTGTTGACCTTCCTCGTCGAGGGCAAGGACATCGAGACCCCGCTCGCCGAGGTGATGGTCCGCCGCGTCAGCACGGTCCGGCACCACGACGACGCGTCGGTCCTCCCGCAGATGTTCGAGCGGGGCGAGGTCGCGATCGTGGTCGACGAGGATCGCAAGATCGAGGCGGTGCTCACCAAGCTCGACCTCATCGAGTTCATGAGCAAGCGTCGCAAGCTCGAGCGCTCGCTCGAGGCGCGCCTCTCTAGTTGACCGTCATCGGGTCGGGCGGGCGACGCTCGAGCACGTAGATGCTGGACCAGGCGTGGGTGAGCTCCGTGATCGCGCGGAGCCACCCGCGGTCGAGCTCGAGCGCGTCGGCCACCTCGTCGGGGCGGATGAGCGCGATCGACAGCGGGTACGCGTGCACGTCCTCGCGCATCGCGACGAGCTCGAAGCCGAGGCTCTCCATCGCGGCCAGCACCTCGGGCTGCTCGTAGCTCCAGTCGGGGTGGTCCACCCAGATCAGGTGCCCGTCCGGGCGCAGGCACGCCGCGGCCCAGGTCAGGAACGAGAGCCCGCCGTCGAGATCGCGGAACGGGTCGGTCACCACCGTGGCGAAGCGCCCGCGGAGCACCTCGGGCACGGGATCGCGCGTGACGTCGATGCGGTGCGTCTCGATCGCGCCGACGCTCGCCTCCTCGAGGTAGCCGAGGACGCGCTCGTCGATGTCGATGGCCGCGAGGTCGTCGGCCCCCGCCTGGTGCAGCGCGAGGGTGAGCGCGTCGTCGTCGCCGACCGCGAGCGCCGGGGTGCCGAACGCCATCACCGCCGCGGCCCTCCGCATCAAGCTCGGCGCGTCGATGAAGAGCTGCCCGTGTTCGTCGTCCCGGAGCGGGCGGGTCTGCAGGGTGTAGGCGAGCGCGGCGGCGCGCGCGGGGTCGCTGGGGAGCGGATCGCGCAGGCGGCGGTGCGTGCGCCAGGCCATCGTGAGCAGCCAGTGCAGGCCCGCGCGGGGATCCTCCTCGTCGGCGCCGGGGGAGGGCCGCGGGCAGTCGTTCTCGACCAGGAGCCGCTCCGCCGCCTCTCGCACCGCGGCCGGGGACGCCGAGGGATCGCCGGTCAGCAGCTTCGCGAGGAGGCCGGCGTGTTGTTCTCGGTCCACGCCGAACCATAGCGCTGGATCTGGACGTGCGCGCGCGGCAGATTCCCTCGCATGACCGACGCCGAACGCCTGAACGATGCCCTCGCCCCCGTGCTGGAGGTGGTCCGCGGCATCGACCCCGCCGACCCCGAGGCGCGCGCCAAGCTCGACGCGGCGCTCCCCCTCGACGGCCCGGCCCTCTCCACCCTGCGCGCGGTGGTGCGCGAGGGCGTCGAGGCGAAGTGGCTCGCCGAGCGCGAGAGCGGCGGCGTGAGGTTCGGGCGCGTGCGCAAGGCCGCGGACGACGACGACCTCTCCATCGACTGCGTGCACATGAGCGCGCCGGGTCCGGGCCACACCCACCCGAACGGCGAGATCGATCTCTGCTTCGCGGTGGACGGCGCGCCGACCTTCGACGGCCACCCGCCCGGCTGGACGGTCTACCCGCCCGGCAGCTGGCACGTCCCGACGGTCGCTGGCGGCGTCATGGACATCCTCTACTTCCTCCCGGGCGGCGCGATCCGCTTCGAGCCTCAGCCCGGCTGAGCGCTCAGAACCACTCGGGCTGCATGTCGAGGTAGCTGCGCTCGCCGGACTCGCAGAGCGCGGCGAGGGCGGCCACGCGCGGGATCTCGGTGGCGATCCAGTAACGCGCGCTCTGGCGCAGGCCGTTCGCGAAGTCGTCGTCCTGGCCCTCGACGGCGCGGGTCAGCGCGAGGTGCATCCACGCGATCACGACGATCGAGAACAGCTCGAGGTAGTGCGCGCTGTGGCCGAGCATGCCCTCGAGGTCGCCCTTCAGCCCGCGCTGACCGAGCGCCGCGGTGAGCGCCAGGACGCGCTCGACCGCCTCGAGGACGGGCGGGCCGAGCGGGCTCGCGCTCGCGTCCGCGCGCACCGCCGCGGCGAACGCGGCCAGCGCCGCGCCGCCCTTCGAGACCACCTTCCGGCCGAGCAGATCCAGGCTCTGGATGCCGGTCGTGCCCTCGTGGATGCTGTTGAGCTTCTGGTCGCGCATCCACGCCTCGGGCAGGTACTCGCTGGTGTAGCCGTAGCCGCCGAGCACCTGCACCGCGAGCACGTTCGCCTCGAAGCCGCGCTCGGCGGGGAAGCTCTTGGTCACCGGCGTCAGGAGATCGAGCAGCAGCGCCGCGTCCTCGTCGGTCTCGGCGCGGTCGGCGAAGGCGGCCGTCATCGCGCAGAGGCACAGGCTGCCGTCCACGATCGCCTTCTGCCGCAGCAGCATGCGCCGCACGTCCGGGTGGGCCATCAGCGAGACCGGCTCGCCGCCCTTCGCGCCGAGCGCGCGCCCTTGCTTGCGATCCTTCGCGTAGGCGAGCGCCTCGTGGAAGGCGACCGAGGCGGTGGCCGCGCCGTTGACGCCGACCTGGATGCGCGCCTCGTTCATCATCTGGAACATGTGGTTCAGGCCCCGGTGCGGCTCGCCCACGAGCCAGCCGTGGCAGTCGCCTTCGTCGCCGAAGCTCAGCGCCAGGCTGGGCAGCCCGCGCCAGCCGATCTTGTGGATGACGCCGCTGACGTGCACGTCGTTGTCGATCAGTCCGCGCTCGGTCGGGCGCCGCCGCGGCACCGCGAAGAGGCTGATCCCCTTCGTGCCCTCGGGCGCGCCGTCGATGCGCGCGAGCACCAGGTGCACCACGTTCTCGGCCACGTCGTGGTCGCCGCCGCTGATGAAGATCTTGGCGCCCCGGATGCGGTAGGTGCCGTCCTCGGCCGGCGTGGCGCTGGTGGTCAGGTCGGCCAGGCTCGAGCCCGCGTGCGGCTCGGTGAGCGCCATCGTCCCCGTCCACTCGCCCTCGTACATGCGAGAGAGGAATTGCGCCTTCACCGCGTCCTCGCCGAACGCCTCGATGAGGTGCGCCGCGCCCGTCGTGAGCCAGGCGAGCCCCGCCGCCGACAGGTTGGCCCCCATCAGGTAGGCGTGGGCGAGCGTGCCGACCGCGAGGGGCAGCTGCTGGCCACCGACGTCGAAGGGGCGGGTCGCGGCGATCGCTCCGAGCTCGCGCATCGCGGGCCACACCTGCTTCATGCGCGGGTGCAGCTTCACCCGTCCGTCCTCGAGCCGCGGCGGCGCCTCGTCCATCGGACGGTAGGCCGGGTAGAGGACCTCGCGCGCCACGCGCCGGCACGTCGCGAGGTAGAGCTGGATCGTCTCGACGGAGTGCTCGGAGAACGCAGGCAGCCGGGTCAGCGCCTCCACGTCCACCACGCGGGTGAGGATCAGGTCGACGAGGCGGTCATCGAGGATCGGGTTCTCGGTGTCGTTCACGCGAGAAGGGTAGGCCGCTCACTCGAGCCCCGCGAGCCGCGCGAGCACGGGGTGCGTGGCCGGCGCGTCCGCGAGGGCGTGCCCGTCGAACACGCCCGCGAAGGCCAGCTCGCCGCTCGCCCCGGTCCAGCGCGCGTGCGCCTCGCCCGCGTCGAGGGTCTCGAGGTCGTAGTCGCCGTCGGCGTCGACGAGCCCCGCGCTGCCCGAGAGGTTGAGCGTCTCGAACGCGTAGAGGTTGGAGAGCGCGGTCCGGAGGCGGCTCTGCATCATCGAGACGCCGACCTCGCACGCGGTGCGCGCCAGGGTGCCGGTGGTGCCCGTGCCGAGGCGCGCCGCGACCGCGTCGCAGTCCACGTAGTCGCCCAGCAGCTCGTCCACCGTGTGGTGCCCGCCGCTCATCCGGGCCAGCACCGCGTAGTAGAGGATGGTGTCGACCAGCTCGCCGAAGGGGAGCGCGAACGCGTGCTCGTCCACGTCGATGCGCTCGCCGAAGGTCACGACCGTCTCCGCGCTCAGCGCGAGCGGGCGGCGGTAGACCTCGCCGTCGCTCAGCGTCACCTGCATCGCCGAGAGCTGGTGCGTCCCCATCGAGACGGCGAACTCGTCCGGCGCGTCGAAGTGGAGCTCGCCCTCGAAGGTGAGCGCGCGGAACGCCGCGTCGACGTCGGCCCCGAAGCGGCCCATCTCCGCGACCTCGCGCGGCGTGTGGATGCGGTCCAGCTCGGTCTGCAGGAGGTCGGCGACGAGGGACCGGGTGAAGCCGCTCCCGAGCGCGCTGCGCACCCAGCCGGGCGCGCGGGGGCTCTCGGCCACCTCGTCCACCAGCCAGCGCGCGGGCGCGTCGCTCGAGAGGCCGGCCGAGACCTCCAGGATGGTGTTCAGCTCGTTGGAGAAGCCGCCGGTCACGTCGAAGGTCTCGACGGTGGCGTAGGGCCCCGCGAGGCCGAGCGCGGTGTCGACCAGGGAGGCGGTGACGTCCGCGCGGTCCGCGTCGAGGGCCACGTCGGTGCACGACTCGGCGGCGACCACGCCCGCGCCGTCGAGGCCCAGCACGTAGAGCGCCATCGGCACGCCGAGGGGGAGGCCCTCGATCGCGCTGGGCGCCCCGAGGCGCGGCGACTGGGCCGTGTGCGGCGCGGGGACGGCGCGCCTCACGTCCTCGCAGCTGGCGTTCACGAACAGCCCGGCGCGGAGCCCGCGCACGTCGCGGCTGCCGGCGTACCGCGCCTCGTAGTCCAGGGCGCCGTAGCGCATCGCGCGGACCTCCACGCGCACGCTCGCCGGCGTCGCGTCGCCCGCCTCCGCCGTGACCTCGAACCGCCCCGCGTCCCCCGCCCGGACCGTCACCGTCGCCACGCCGTCGTCTCCGGTGACGCTGGTGCGCGCGGCGAGGCTGGCGCCGCTCGGCGCGCCCTCGACCGACAGCGCCACCGACGCGCCAGCCACCGTCGCGCCGTCGGCTCCCAGGTATCGGAACGCCAGCTCGAGCTCGCCGCCCGCGTCCACCTGCGCGGCGTCGGCGCCCACGACCTCGAGGCGCGCGCGTCCTTCGACGGGGGCGTCCGGGCTCCGCGGCGCCGCCTCGGGCGCGCAGCCCAGGCACAAGACGAAGGAGAGTGCGGCCGAGGACGACAAGCGCAGGCGGGTCATGGCGCGGTTCTGTGCGATGCCCGTGCCAGGCCGCCCGACCCCCGGGAGCGTGGGGTTTCATCCCCCAGGTGGCGGATCGATTGGCCGGTCGAGGCCTCGGGCCGGCGTCTCTCGTCACCAGCCCTCGTCACCCGACTCCAGGGTGCGTATCTTGGAGCCCATGCTCTTCCGCCAACTCTTCGACCCGGTCTCCTCCACCTACACCTACCTGCTCGCCGACCAGGGAGAGGCGGTGATGATCGACACCGTCTTCGAGCAGCACGCGCGCGACGCCGCGCTGCTGCGCGAGCTCGGGCTGAAGCTGGTGGCGACGCTGGACACCCACGTGCACGCCGATCACGTCACCGGCGCCTGGCTGATGAAGAACGCGCTCGGCAGCGCGATCGTCGTCTCGGAGCCCAGCGGCGCCGACGGCGCGGACCGCAAGCTGAAGGACGGCGACACCGTGGCCTTCGGCGGCCGTCACCTGCGGGCGATGGCGACCCCCGGACACACCGACGGCTGCTTCACCTACGCGCTCGACGACGACAGCGTGGCCTTCACGGGCGACTGCCTGATGATCCGCGGCGCCGGGCGCACGGACTTCCAGCAGGGCGACGCACGCTCGATGTTCCACTCCATCCGCGACCGCATCTTCGCGCTCCCCGACGGCTGCCTGCTCTACCCCGCGCACGACTATCAGGGGCGCACGGTGACGACCGTCGCCGAGGAGCGCGCGCACAACCCACGCGTCGGCGGGCGCGCGAGTGAGGGTGACTTCGTCGGCTACATGGACAACCTGGGCCTGCCTCACCCCAAGCAGATCGACGTGGCCGTGCCCGCGAACCTCAAGTGCGGGGAGCCCGCCGAGGTGCCCACGGTCGAGACCTGGGCGCCCCTCGTCCACACCTACGCGGGTCTGCCCGAGATCGGCGCGGAGTGGGTCGCGTCGAACCGGGACGCGGTGCACGTGCTCGACGTGCGAGAGCCGAGCGAGCTGACCGACCCCGAGCTCGGCCACGTCGAGGGCGCGCAGAACATCCCGATCGGGCAGCTCCGGGACAGGCTGAGCGAGGTCCCCAAGGACAAGCCGGTCGTGAGCGTCTGCCGCTCGGGGCGTCGCAGCGGTCAAGCCACCGTGATTCTCTCCAAGGCGGGCTGGAAGGAGGCGGCCAACCTCACGGGCGGCATGATCGCGTGGAACGAGCGGGGGCTGCCGACGCGCCACGACGCGTGAGCGCCGATCAAGCCGCGGCGTGAGTCCGAGCGGCCGCCGCCCCGAGCCGGCAGAGCGCCACCGCGACGTCGTCCCGCAGACCGCCGTCGGGGAGGCGCACCGCGCGCGCCAGGTTGCCCGCGACGGCCCCGAGCGAGTCGCGGGGGGAGAACGCCCGGAGCAGGCGATCGGGAGGGGCGCACTCCAGGACACCGTCGCTCGCGAGCATCAGCGTGCCCACGAGCGGCAGCGGGCCGAACCCGATCGGCCGCGCGAACCCGCTGCCGACGCGCCACTTGCGATGCTGCGCCCGCGTCAGGTCCAGGTGGTGCCGCTCATGGACGAGCCACGCGCCCGAGTCGCCCACGCTCGCGCCCCAGAAGCGGTCCTCGACCACCTCCGCGACGACCGCGGTGGTCTGCCCGGCGTCTCGCTCGCTCAGCACCGCGCGGTCGAGCCGCTCGAGCAGCGCGATGAGCCCGCGTACGCCGAGAGGCTCGCTCCGCGTGGCCGCGAGGTCTCGAACCGCGTCGACGACGAGGGACGCCGCGCGCGCCGCGCCCGTCTGTCCGCCCGCTCCGTCCGCCACGACGAGCAGCGCGCGTCGCTCGTCCCCGAAGATCCCGGCTCGATCGTGGCCGCGCGCGAACGCCGAGTGAGTCGTGTGCAGAGTGTCTAGCCTGGTGTTCAGCAACGTGTCCAGCATGCAGAGACTGCTTGGCAACCCTCGTGCCACGACGCCTGGACGGGCCGCGGCGCAGGTCCACGGAGCGAGAATGACATCCTGTCACCGAGAGAACGCCCGCGGCGCCATCGGGGCAGCCGGACGCTCAGGACCGCGCGATGAGCCAGTCCACGCAGGTCTCGAGCATGCGGCGGTCGAACGCGCCCTGTCCGTAGCGCTCGAGGCTCTCCGCGATCGACCCGTGCCGGGTGAAGGCGTGGTCCAGCCCGTCGAAGCGCGCGACCTCGCCGCGCGCGAGCACCGCGGCCTCGACCTGCTCCGCCTCGTCGACGACCCAGTCGCATTCGCCGACCAGGAAGAGCGCGGGCGCGTCGAGCGCCCGCCACGCGTCGTCGAGTCGCGCCCGGTCGAGCTGGGTGTGAAACGCGCGGCTCCGGCCGTAGCGGCCGTCTTCGAACGGGTCGGCGTCGAAGCGCTCGAGCTGCGCGTCGATCTCCGCCTCGTCCACGCCGCGGAGCCGCAGCTGCCGGTCGATCCCGTCGCGCAGGCACGCGCCCCAGCGACGCGGCGAGGTGCCGTACGCGATCACCCCACGGAGATCGCGTCGGCGCGCGAGCAGGGGCGCCAGCATGCCGCCCACGCTGTGCCCGAAGAGGAAGAGCTCGGCGCCCGTGGGGAGCGCGTCGAGCGCGGCCTCGTAGATCGCGCGCTCCGTCTCGAAGTCGATCGTCGCGCAGGGGGGGCCTTCGCTGTCCCCGAGCCCGAAGCGGTCCACCCGCAGCAGGCTGAAGCCAGCCTCCGCGAGGCCGTGCGCGAAGCGCGCCACCGGCAAGTGCTCGGCCAGGGCCCAGTCCACGCTCTCGGGCCGGATCCCGGGCAAGAACATCACGATCGGCGCGCTCTCGTCCTGGCTCGCGAGGATGGTGCGCACCCGGTGACCGCCCACGTCGACGTCCCCGTACCGCACGCGCGCGCCCCGGACGCGCTCGGCCGGGTAGGGGAGGCGCTCGACGCGCACGCGCCGCCGCCGCCCGCGCCGCAGGTAGTCCACGCGGTAGCTGGTCCCGCCAGAGAGCGCGCGCACCAGGGCGCGTGGCCCCTCGACCGGCTCCCCCTCCACCGCGACCAGCACGTCCCCCACCGCGAGCCCGTGAAGCTCCGCCATCGCGCCCTCGACCAAGCGCGTGATCTCCAGCCCGCGCTCGCCCGTCTGCACGACGTCTACGGGCTCGACGAGCGCACCCAGGAACGGTCGGCGTGGGAGCGTCACGGCAGCCGGAGTATCGGCTACTCTCGGACCGCGTGCAGGTCCACGTCCATCACGCCCAGGCGGCGCGCATCGCGGCGATCCTGCGCGAGATCGCGCCGCGCCCCGCCCCCTGGGTGATCGTCCCGCTCGACGACGAGGCGGCGCTCCACGCCGCGATGCCAGAGATGCGCGTGCTCTTCGCTCCCATGCCGCCCCGCGCTGGCTGGACGCGGGCCACGCAGCTCCAGCTCGTCCAGCTCGCAGGCGCGGGCGTGGACCACTTCCTGCCGTCGCCCGACCTGCCCCCCGGCGTCGTGGTCGCGAACGCGCGAGGCGTCTTCGCGGACGAGGCGGCCGACCACGCGATGATGATGGTCCTCGCGCTCACCCGGCGCCTCCCTCGCCTCCTTCAGCAGCAACGCGCGCGGCGCTGGGAGATGCTGCCCATGCCCAAGCTGGCCGGGCGCACCCTGCTCGTGCTCGGGCTCGGGGAGATCGGGCGCCGCGTCGCCTCGCGGGCGGCCGCCTTCGGCATGCGGGTGCTCGGGGTGCGGCGGAGCGGCGTGGCCACGCCCTGCGTCGACGAGGTCCACCCCGCCGTCGACGCGGCCCTGGTCGCGCGGGCCGACGCCGTGGTGGTCGCGTTGCCGCGCACCTCGGAGACGGACCGGGTCGTCCCCGTGGACGCCCTGCGCCCCGAGGCCGTGCTCGTCGACATCAGCCGCGGGGGGCGCGTGGACGCGGACGCCGTCGCGGCGAGGCTCCGCGCGGGAACGCTCGCGGGCGCCGCGCTCGACGTCTTCGAGGACGAGCCGCTCGCCGGAGACAGCCCGCTCTGGGACACCCCGAACCTGTTCATCACCCCGCACATCGCGGGCTACGGCGAGCGCTACCTCGAGCGCGCCGCCCTGTGCTTCGCGGAGAACCTCGCGCGCCTCGAGCGCGGCGACCCGCTCACGGGCGTGGTCGACCGAAACGCGGGCTACTGATAGGACAGTGAAGGACGGCCAGCTCTCGCCCAGCGGAAGCGCGACCCGCCGTCGGGGGGGCCCATTGGCGCCCCGCCCCATGGGGAAAGGGCCTGCGTTCAGGCCTCCAAGCAGACGAGGCGGCCAGCTTTCGCGGTGCGAAAGCGCGAGCCGCCGTAGTCGGGAGGGGTGCCCCATGGGCGCTCTGCCCCATGGGGGGAGGGCCTGCGTTCAGGCCCTCCGAAAAAAAAACTAAAGGTCCCCGAGACGGCGACGTACTCAACCCTCAGCAGCGAACAACGACTGGGAGTCGGTCGAAAGGGCAACCGCGGACGAAAGCCGCGGACGCAAAGCCACTGACCTACGGGACGCATGTCCTACGGTTTGAAGGGCCGCCGAAACGGCACGGTTGACTCCCCCCACCACGGAACAGGAGTCCCCCATGAAGTCGATCCCCACGCTCACCCTCGTCGCCCTCGCCCTCGCCAGCGGCTGCGCCACCGCCAGCCCCACCGTCGACCGAGCGAGCCTGCCGCGTCACCAGTGGACGGACGCCGAGTGGTACGGCCAGGCCATCTCCGAGGCGATGGACGCCTACGAGGCCGAGGTCGAGCTGGCCGCGAGTCGCAGCTACGCCTCCGAAGCCGAAGCCGAGGCGGTGTCGATGTCGCACGGCGAGTCGCACTTCGACGCGCACCTCACCGCGGCGCTCGACCGCTACGGCCTGACCCATCGCGGTCTCGGGCTCTACGCCCGCCGCCACCCCGACTTCGCCGCCGCGCAGGAGGCGATCAACACGGTCCGCATGGAGTCCATCCGCGACACTCACGCGAGCATCGCCACCCGCGTTCGTCCCGACCGCACCCTCGTCGCGTTCGAGTCTCCCGAAGAGGAGACCGGGCGCCTGGCTTCCCGCAAGTAATCTCTCCAAACCAACTCCCAAAATCGCAGCTGACGCGCGCCTGGATTCTCCGGGCGCGCGTCAGTCGTTGGGGGGCGTCGTCATGGAGAGGTCAGAGAGCCCGGTCCAGCCTTCGCTGCGTCGCCAGAGCGCCTCGGCGAGCGCGTCGTCGAGCGCGAGAGGACCCGGCGCGCGCGGGGCACGATCGCAGTAGAGCCCGGGCGTCAGTCGCTCCGTCGCGCAGAAGACGGGGGTCAGCGCGCCTTCACCCGGCGGCTTCATGCGACACGTGAGGAGGGGGCGGATCGGCCAGGGCACGTGCCGCCAGGCGTCGGACGCGACGTCGCCGGGATCAGCGACGAAGCTCTGCACGCCGCGCCTCTGCAGCGCCCGGTGGAAGAGCATCACGGCGAGCTTGGAGCGCGCGTACTCGGCGAACCCGGTCAGGCTGCGGGTCGGCTGGCGCAGGGCGTCGAGGTCGAGCCGCCTCGCCTTCTCGTGCGAGCCGCTCCCGAGGTGCACCACGCGATCGAAGGCGCACAGCCGCGTCAGGAGGTAGTGCCCGAGGTGGTTGACGCCGAACGCCAGCTCGAAGCCCTGTCGGGTCAGGCCGCGCGCGCCCGCGACCCCGGCGTTGTTGATCACCGCGTCGAGCCGGAGGCCGCTCACGGAGGCCGCCGCCGCGCGCACGGAGTCGAGGTCGGCCAGGTCGAGCTGCAGGAAGCGCGCGCCCGGGATGTGTCGCAAGGCGTCCTCTGCGCGCGCCTCGCTGCGGCACGCGAGGATCACCCGGGCGCCATGGCGCGCGAGCGCCTCGGCCGTCGCGCGCCCGACGCCCGTGTTGGCGCCCGTGACGAGGAACACGCGGCGGCTCAGATCCATCGCAGCCCCTCCATCGCGCCCGCGCCGATGCCGGCCCAGAGGATCGCGCCCGGGATGGATCCGAGCGCGGCGATCCAGAGCTGCCGCGTCGCGGGGACGCGTCGCGCGCCGGCGGTGAGGTTGGCCACGTGATAGCCGAGCGGGAACCAGCGCACCGCGATGAGAAAGAGCGGGTGGGTGACGGGCAGGCGCCGCAGGCGCTCGGGCATCCGCTCGAGCCGGGCGTCGAGGTCGAGGTCCTTCGCGGAGCGTCGCGCGAGCCCGTACTGGATCATCGAGCCGAGCGTCCAGCCGGCCCAGGTCATCACAGAGCCCGCGAGCCAGCCGTAGGCCGCGGAGCTGGCGAGCGCCCACAGCTCCGAAGGAAAGGGCGCGGCCGCGAGCGCCGCCTGGATGAGCACGACGAGGGCGGGCGTGGCGAGGCCGTAGCGCTCCATCAGCGCGTCGGGGCCGCCCACCGCGCTCACCCAGCGCTCGAGCAGCGCCGCCGCGGCCAGGAACGCCATCACCCACCAGAAGCCGGGCGCGCGGATCACCTTCAACACTCGTTCACCCTCCCGGGCTCGATCTCGTCCCGCACGCAGCGCGGCGGCTTCAGCAGCCACTCGTTCAAGAACGGCCCGAAGACCTGCTGCAGCATGCCTCCGCCCACGTCGGCCAGCATGCCCCAAGCGACGATCGTGCCCCCGCGATACGGCGTGAGCGAGACGAAGCCCCGGCCGGCCTGCACGTCGTGGGGCCTCGACTCGTCGAGCGCGAAGCGGATGGTGTGCGTCGCGTCGTCGATCGTCATGCGCATGAAGTAGTCGGCGCTGCCGACCCCGAAGGCGTGGTGCATCCGCAAGACGTGTTCGTCGCCACGTCGCGCCACCACGCGGACGGTCTCCAGCGACGGGATGAGGCGCGGGTAGCGCGAGGGCTCGCGGACCACCGCCCATACGCGCTCGAGGGGCGCGTCCACGCGCTGCCAGCTCGAGCCACCGAAGAGCCGCGCGCCCCTGTCGGTCCGCGTCATGTCGCGTCGCACCAGCTCGCCCGCGACGAGGCGCCGCCGCTCCTCGGCCGTGAACGCGTCGGATTGACCGAGCGCGACGGACGACAGGAGCGCCAGGGCGGCAGACAACGAGAGGAGTGTTCGGGTTCGCATGACGACGGGATGCGGCGCGCGGCCGAGACGGCTCAGCCGCAGCGCACGTGAGCCGCGCGCGTCGCCCCCCGCATCCCGACCGGGTGCGACACATCATCTGTCTCGGTTGGCTCTTCTTCAGCGCGCCCGCCGCGGCGCAAGACTTCGTCGCGCACCAGCGCCTCGTCGGCGTGATCGAGCCGGTGGGGGCCGAGCACATGCTCGCGCTCGGCGTGCGCGCGCCGCTCGGCGATCCGGACGAGCTGCTCTTCACTGGCGCGCACGCGGAGGCCGGCCTCGTCAGCTACGCCTCCCCCATCTACACCCGAAACGGCGGCTACCTCCAGCTGAGCCCGCTCGCCTTCCTCGTGCTGCGCGCGGAGCTCCGCCACGCCCAGATGTGGTCCATCGGCATGCCCGGCGCGGGTTACTTCCCGGTCGGCCAGGATGAGCCGGAGGGCGGCGAAGCGAGCGGCTGGGAGGCCCACGTCAGCGCCATCGTCCAGGGCCTCGTCCCCCTAGGCGACACGCGCTTGCTCGTGTGGAACCAGCTCGCCTTCGAGGGCATCACGCTCGGGCCCGCCGAGGCGTACTTCTCCCCCCGCCACGACGCGACGCTGACCCGGCGCGACGCGGTGCTCGCCAACACCGCGATGCTCATGTGGGAGCTGGACCTCGCCGCCGACCTCCACCTCCGGCTCGGCGCCTACTCCGACCTCGCGTGGATCGCGAGCTCCGAGCAGCTCGCCCACCAGGTCGGCCCCGTCGCGATGCTCCTCTTCGACGCGCCCGACCCGCACGTGAGCGCCGTGCTCCCCTTCATCCGCGGCGGCGTCTACACCGACGGCCCTCGGAGCGGCGGCTTCACCATGCTGCTCGGCCTGATGGTCGACTACAGGTAGGCGTCGAGCGGCATGAAGAGCAGGTCGCGGAGAAGCACCGCGCCCAGCCACTCCGTCACGAGCCCGGCGATCGCGACCACGGCCGCCGCCCACCGCGCGAGCCCGGTCTCCCGCAGGACGCGAAACATCAGCCACCAGGCGATCAGGTGCGTGATGGGCGCCATCGCCAGCCAGCGCGCCCTCAGGCCCAGGCGGGGGTCGCGGCCGGTGAGGCCCATCACCAGCGCCGCCGCGCCGCTCGCGGTCACCACCAGCGCGATGACGTGGCAGCTCGTCGCCGCGATCGAGCGCGCCGCGATCGAGCCCACGGCGTCGCTCGCCCCGAAACGCTCGAGCTGGTGCTCGGTCTGAAACCACGTCGCGAGCGCCGACAGCACGAGCGTCAAGGCGGTCCCCAGCAGGGCGTAGACGAACGGGCGCGCGAGGCCCCGCCCGCCGCAGAGTCGCCTCGCGAGGGTCGACGGTCGGAAGGTGGCGAGCACCCACGTGCGCGGCAGGGCCCCCACCGACCAGGTGTCCACCCAGGTCGGCGGAGAGGGCGCGTCTTCGCCAGCCATCGATGGTGAGCGTACCGCGCGCAGCTTCCCGTGCACAGCCACAGGAGACTCGGGTACGCTGCCCCCGTGGAGCCGAACGGACGCGCCAGCGGTGAAGCCGGACCGAGTTGGCGACCTGCCTCGCCCTCGGCGCAGTCCGTCGGCGCGGCGCCGTCGTTCCGGGCTGCGTGCGCGGTCGGCGTCGCGCTCGTCCTCGGCTCGTGCGGCGGCGCCGAGCCTCTCGCGCCGGTTCGATGGCCGGACGCGGCGCAGAGCTCGATTCGCCAGGAGGCCTGGCGCGTCGCCGTCGCGCATCCGACGGGGTGGGAGTGCTGGTTCGATCCCGCGGACGCGGTCGCGCTGCGCCGCGCGGCGGGGAGCTCGGGCGTCCCTCGCCGAGCACCGCGAACGGAGGGCGTCACCGACGGAGAGCTCGCCCTCGCGCTGCACGGCCTCCTCCCGGCCATGCTGCGCGCGCAACGCGACGGGGCGCTCGCCGCCTTGGCCGAGCCGTTGGCCAGGGCCTCGCGGGCCGAGGTGACCGGGGTGCTGTGGCGCGCGCTCGAGCTCCTCGAGGAGCACGAGGTCGAGGCGAGCGACGTTCCCATTCCATGTCGGAGCCGATGTCGGCCCCCCGGGTCGGTCGACCCTGCGTGCAGGGTGGCGCCAGCCGCCGAGGTGACGCTCCATCGGGCGATCGTCCTCGTGGACTTCGTGCTCGGCCGGCTGGAGCACGGCGCCGTCGAGTGCGCGACCGGCTTGCCCGAGCAGCTCCTCACCTGGTCGCTCCGCACCCTCCCGCTGGCCGCGGTGGCGGCGGGCGTGGACCCGGATCAGGTGCTCCGGCTCGTCGCCGACGCGCTCCCCACCCTCGACGGATCCCCGCGCGGGCCGGTTCCAGGCCCGCGCGGCTGATCGGGCTCAAGCGGCGGCCGGTTTCGCCCGAAGCCCTGGATGAGATGCAGGAAATCCTTCGAAGCCGAATCACGGGACGCCACGGGGTGAAGACCACGTCGCTCCTCGAGCCGCTGCTCCAGGCGTCGCGTCGGCCGGATGACGCGTTCGAGATCCTCATCGAGGTCGCGGAGAGCCACCCCGAGATGGAGACGCTCCTCCTGAAGGCGGCCAACTCGGCGATGCGCCGCGGCTATCAGCGCATCCGCGACGTCCGCCAGGCGCTCGTTCGCATCGGCGTGCTGCACGCGGCCCAACTGATGCTCGAAGCGGCGCACCGTGAGGAGCCGTCGACGTTCGCGCATCACGCCGCGTAGTTGCCCGGAACGGTTGCTTTTCTGCCGAAGCGACGCATGTTACTGGCATCCACCGGCCGTTCGCGGTCGGCGGTTGAAAACCAAATCGGGGGCGTACCGGTTTCGACGAGGGTGAAGAAGCCCTGGTGGCGTGTCGCTGGACTGAGAGACGGCGTTAAAAACATCTCGGAACCCGTAAGTGCGAACGATAACGCGCTTGCTCTCGCTGCTTAGTCGCAGTTAGGGAGCCGTCGAAGGCTAGAGCCCGTCAGCGCTCTACCGGAGGCGTCGTTGAGCTGACTGGCCTGATCCCGCACGGTTCGGGGTGACGGCGAGATATTAGAACCGTTGGCGTCATGGACAGCCTGCTCTTGGGCGATTCGTGATGCGACAACAAAACGAGAGCTACACACGTAGAAGCCAGCGTTAGCCGAACGCTTTCGGACGCGGGTTCGACTCCCGCCGCCTCCATTTCGCTGCGCGAAATGGTCCTCGCCCTTCCAGGGCGAGGGCTCGCTTCGCTCGCAGGCGGCTTCCGTCGGCTCCGGCGGAATCGTCCGGCTCCGTGGACAGCGTCCACTCCGCTCGGACGATTACGCCGTCGTGCGACTCCCTACTGCTGGGCAAGGCTCGCGTCGCTTCGCTCGCTCGGTTGGTGCTGGGCAAGGCTCGCGTCGCTTCGCTCGGTTGCTGGGCAAGGCTCGCGTCGCTTCGCTCGCTCGGTGGGCAAGGCTCGCGTCGCTTCGCTCGCTCGGTTGCGGGGGAAGGCTCGCGTCGCTTCGGTCGCTCGGTTGGTGCTGGGCAAGGCTCGCGTCGCTTCGCTCGCTCGGTTGCGGGGAACACTCGCGCCGCCGCCCTCGCTCGGTTGGTGCTGGGCAAGGCTCGCGTCGCTTCGCTCGCTCGGTTGGTGCTGGGCAAGGTTCGCGTCGCTTCGCTCGCTCGGTTGCGGGGAAGGCTCGCGTCGCTTCGGTCGCTCGGTTGGTGCTGGGCAAGGCTCGCGTCGCTTCGCTCGCTCGGTTGCGGGGAACACTCGCGCCGCCGCTCTCGCTCGGTTGGTGCTGGGCAAGGCTCGCGTCGCTTCGCTCGCTCGGTTGCGGGGAAGGCTCGCGTCGCTTCGCTCGCTCGGTTGAGGGGAAGGCTCGCGTCGCTTCGCTCGCTCGATGCTCGCGCCGCTCGCTCGGTTGAGGGGAAGGCTCGAGTCGCTCGCCCTTTGGTGGGCACGCTCGCGCGCCGCTCTGGCTTCAGCCACCAGGAGGGATGGGGAAGGCGCAGGTGCCGTCGCATTGGCAGAGGCCCATGCGGGCGGTGCTGCAATCGGCTTCGGTGGCGCAGATGACGCAGCGGTGATCGACGCAGGCGTAGACTCCCGTGGAGAGCTGGCAGTCGGCGGTCGTCTCGCACTCGCCTTCGCCGGGGGGCGGGGGGAGCTGGCAGTGGCCGGACGGCGTGCAGGTGATGTCGCGGGCGCGGGGGCCGTAGCTGCGGTACTCGAGCTGGCACTCGTCGTCGGTGAGGCAGGGGCGGCAGGTGGGGGCGTGGCCGCCCGGGGCGCGGGACTCGTCGAGGCAGACGAGGAGGCGGGTGTCGTCTCGGCAGGTGTCGCGGCGGAAGCGGCAGGGGGCGCCCTCGAGGTCCGGGCGGGGGGAGAAGACGGGCTCGCCGGCGCGCTCTTCCGAGGCGCAGGCGGGGGGGCCGGCGTCTTGGCGGGCGGCGTCGGTCGGGCTGGCGGCGTCGGTCGGCGGGGCGGCGTCGGGGCGGTCGACGTCGTCGGGGAGGCCGGCGTCGTGAGGGGCGGCGTCGGGGTGGTGCGGCGACTCGCCGCAGCCCGGGAAGAGGGCGGCGAGGAGGACCGCCGCGAGGGCGCAGCGCGGCGCGCGATGGATGGGCCGACGACGGGACGTCGCGGCAGCTTCGACGCGCGAGCAACGTGGTGGCTGGGCCGCCCCGTCATGGGCGCCGCGCGGTGCTGGGGGGAGGCTGCGCATCGGGTCCGTCGTATCAGCGGAGGCGGCGCCAGGCGAGGGCGCCGACGAGGAGGAGGAGCGGGCCCCAGCCGAACAGGGCCTCGCCGAGGCCGCGGGAGCCGATGGCGCAGCCCGCGAGGTGAGGGTGCGCGGGATCGCGCGCGCAGCCGAAGGTGCCGCCAGCGCAGGCCGCGGGCGGAGGGGTGGCGCCGAGCCACTCGCCCGGGATGGGAGGCGCCTGGCTCGCGAGGTAGGCGCGGTGGTGGGTGTAGGTGTTGTAGTCCTCGATGTCGCGGAGCGCGCTCCGGCCGCCGGGACAGCAGGGGGCGGCGATGCGGGCGTGGGTGGTCCGCTCGATCGTGGGGCGGAGCTCGTCCGCGTCGGCCACGGGGGCGAGCTCGCTGTCGGGCTCCCACTGGCTGCTGATGCGGGTGATCTCGAGGTGGGTCAGCCAGCCCTCTTCGAGGCCGAAGCCCTCGAGCGCGGTGCCGGCGAAGCGGGCGGGGGCGGCGTAGCTGGGGAAGCCGCTCTCGTCGGCGGTCTCCATGCGCTGCGGCGCGAGCACGAAGGCGTCGGTGACGAGCACGCCGCCGGCCGGGTCGTACTGGAGCTGGTTCTGGATCGGCAGGCGCGCGCCGCGCCAGGTGACGACGAGGGGCTCGAGGCGCTGCGTGTACCCGAGGTCCTGCGGGTGGACGTGCACCGCGACGAACCAGCGCCCCTCGCCGACGTAGCTGGAGAAGGCGTTCTCGTCCGCGGCGCGACGCGCGAAGCCGTGCCCGTCCATCCACGCGAAGAGGGCGTCGAGTGAAGACGCGCTGAGCACGGTGACGTCGTACTGGTCGCTGGTGTCGATCGTCTCGCTCTCCACCGTGCCGGCGTCACCGTAGTCGTGGGTGGTGGTGTCGCGGCCCTCGGTGCCCGGGCGGTAGTACTCGCCGCAGCCCCAGAGCGCGGCCGGCACGTCCGCCGGCTGGACGACGGAGGAGAAGTGCGGGTCGCTGCACTGGTAGCCGAGGCCGGGATCCTCGTGCACGAGCACGGTCTCTTCGATCCACGGATCCTGGAGCGCGGCCGCGGCCGCGAAGAGCGCGCTGTCGCCCGCGTGCACGTCGGGGCGCGCGGGCACGGGCATGACGAGGCCCGCGGTGCCGCCGCCGGCGAAGAGGCTGGGCTGGACGACGAGGCTCGCGAGGGTGTCGTGGGTCAGGGTCGCGTCGCGTCCGTCCGCGCAGCGCCACGCGAGGTCCGGCTCGCTCTCGTCGGCGCAGCGCGCGTCGACGACCTGATCGGGCGCGAGCACGTAGAGGGCCGCGGTGGTGGGGTCGAAGGTCACGCCCGGGCCGTGATCCGTGGAGGGCTCGACCACCCGGCAGACGGCGGAGGCGACGCTGGGGATCGACAGAAGGCAAAGAACGAAGGCAAGCTTGGTTTTCATGGGTCTCCTCGGGGCGTTCGGGATCAGAAGCTCCCGGCGAGGCCGAGCTCGGCGCCGCCGGGGATCGGGCGCGCGACGGGGGCGAAGCGCAGGGGGAGCACGACCTCGGCGTGGCTGAACGCGGTCGAGAGGAGCGGCGAGATCACCGCGCCGAGGACACCGGGCACGAGCAGCCCGAGCGTCAGGTCGGGGGCGAAGGCCGCGTTCATCACCACGCCGACGAGCCCGGCCGGGAGCCAGCCGAGGGTGGCGCCGCCGATGGCCGTCTCGGGGTCGGGGGAGACGCCCCACCGCTCGAGCGCGAAGACCGTGCCGATCCCCGTGCCGACCGGCGCTCCGAGCATCGCGCCCACGGTGGCTGCGTAGCCGTAGCCCGCCGCGCAGGTGCGCCATTGCACCCATCCTTGACCCTCGTGGCATCCGGCGAGCGCGGCGACGAGCACGCCCACCAGCGCGCCGACGAGCGCGCCGCCCGCCTCGCCGAGCACGGCTCCTCCGAAGATGTCTCCGAAGGGGACGCGGCGTGGGGGAGGGCGCAGGCGGTAGGTTCGCTCGATGATCGGGGGCTTCGAGCCGCCTCGACCGGCGGCGTCGCGGGCCTGTTCGACGGTGTGCACGACGGGGCCCACGAGGCCCGAGGCGTCGCGGGCGTGGCGCGACTGGAGCGGCGCCGGATCCTGGGCGAGGGCGGTCGCCGGGACGCACACGGAGAGGCAAGCGAGGAGGAGGACGAGGAGCGTGCGCATGGACGAGCGGGCAGTGCACCGCGCGGGCCAAGCGCGGCGCCGCCGACGATCCGGGGGCGAGCGCGCCGCCGCGTGCGACGCGCCGTTCCGGGCCCCGAACGCGTGACGCGGAATGGCACAAAACCCGAGTGATTTCAGTGAGTCACGGCGTTGAATAGATCCGCGTCGAGCGCCGTCGGAGCGAGTTTGCCTTTCGCTTCGGGGCCCGTGGCTCCACGCTCCCGCGACGTGTCTCCGTCGCCCAAGCCGAGCCCCGCGAAGGTCGCCTTTCACGTGGCGCTCGTGGGCGGGTTGTTGCCCGTCTTCAACGTGCCGCTCGCGTGGGGGCTCGCGCTGTGGACCCGCGCCGCGCACGAGGCGCCCACGGAGGAGGACCGGCTCTGGACGCGTCGGCTCTTCGCGGTCGCGGCGGTCGACACGCTCGTCGCGGCGGTGCTCGTGCTCGCCACGGTGCTCGGCTGGCAGGACGCGGTGGTGGCCGAGGCGGGGACGTCCCGGGTGGGCGCGCGCTTCGCCGAGGACACGCCCGTCGTGCGTGAGGTCGAGCCGGGCTCCCCGGCCGCCGAGGCGGGGCTGCGGGCGGGCGATCGAATCGTCGCGGTCGACGGCGAGGAGGTCGACACGCCGGCCGCCTTCGCGATGCAGCTCGGAGATGACGCGGTCGCGCTCACGGTGCGCCGCGCCGAAGCGCGCGTCGAGCTGACGGTGACGCCGAGCACGACGTGGCGCGCGCCCCCCGTGTCCGAGGGCCGCTGTGACGAGGCGAGCCCGGTCTCCGAGGAGGACGTCTCGCCGTGGCGGCTGCTGCCCTACGGCGCGTTCCTGCTCATGGCGGGCGGGTTCTGGATCGTCGGGCGTCGTCGCGGGCAGCCGCAGGCGAGGCTCTGGCTGCCCTTCGTGCTCGTGTTCGTGGTGCTCGGCCTCGGGGGCGCGCTCGCGAGCTGGCTCGGCTGCGTGCTCATCGGGGGGCAGGGGCTGCGCGCGGAGGCGGCGGGCTTGCTGATTGGCGAGCTGGCGATGACGGCGCTGGCGGCCGGGTGGTTCTTCCTCGCCCGTCGTCGAGGCTGGACGGAAGCGCCGGGAGACGAGGCCCCGCTGGGGACCGGGCGCGTGTACGCGCTGGGCTTGCTCTACGCGACGATGTGGATGGCGCGGGTGGTGGTCTTCACCATCCCGCTCGTCGTGGTCAGTCAGGCGCTCGAGGTGGGCGGTGCGAGCCCCGCGCTCGAGAACCTGCTCGCGGGCGCCAAGGGCGACTCGACGCACTTCGCGCTTCTGTTCGGCGCCGCGGTGGTGCTCGCGCCCGTCGCGGAGGAGCTGCTCTTCCGCGGCCTGGTCTTCCCGCACCTCTCGCGGTTCTTCTCACCCTGGGGCGCCATCGTCGGCAGCGCGGTGCTCTTCGGCATGCTGCACGTGGCGCACGGCTTCATGCTCGTCGGCCCGCTCACGCTGGGCCTCGTGCTCGGCTGGGCGCGCTGGCGGTCGGGCAGCGTCGGCGTGCCGATCCTGCTGCACGCGACGTTCAACGGCACCGCGACCCTGCTCTCCGCGATCTGAGCTCGCGCAAACCGAGCGACGCGTGAGCGCCCTCACGTGCAGCGCGGGGCAGGCCTTGATCCGTCCGCGGCGCTCCGGTACCTCGCTCATCGGTTGCTGAAAGTTCAACTTCTAACTTTGGTGACCGAAGGGGGATGCGATGCGCGCGACGCTCGGAGGTGCCGTCTTGCTGCTGGCTGGCTGCGCGCAGGCGCCGGTCGCCACTTGCCCGGACGCGCCCTATCAGGACCCGGGCCCGTACTCGGTGGGGGTGACGCGGCTCGACGCGGACGGCGTCGCCATCGAGGTGTGGTACCCGGCGCAGGTCGGCGCGGCCGCGGCGCGAGACATCTACGACATGCGCGACTGGCTGCCGGAGGAGATGCGCACGCAGATCCCGGCCGACGCGCCGACGCGCTTCGAGTCCGACGCGGTGCGCGACGCTCCCGTTCTGGAGGGCACGGAGGGCGGGGCCTTTCCGCTCGTGTTCTTCAGCCACGGGCTCGGCGGCTACCGCATGCAGTCGACGTTCTTGATGACCCACCTCGCGAGCCACGGCTTCGTCGTCGCGGCGCCCGAGCACGCGGAGCGAAACCTGGAGGCCATCCTCGCGGAGCGCACCCTCGCCGACGACGCCTTCGCGCAGATCCTCGCCGCGCGCGCCTTGCTCGAGCGCGGCGACACGCCGCTGGCGGGCCGCGTGGACTTCGCGCGGATCGCCGTCATCGGGCACTCGGCGGGGGGCGGCGCGGTGCAGGTCCTCGTCGACGACGGCGGGCTCGGCGTCGACGCGTGGGTCGGGATGTCCACCATCGCCACCCCGGAGAGCGCCGTGCCGGGGCTGGTGATCGGCGGGACGAACGACCGCATCGCGAGGCGAGAGACGGTCGGCCGCACCTACGACGACCTCGCGCACGGAGAGAAGCGCTACGTGCAGATCGAGGGCGCCGGGCACCTCGCCTTCAGCGACATCTGCGTCATCGGGCGCGAGCGCGGCGGCGTGCTGCGCATCGCACAGGACGCGGGCATCGAGATCAGCGAGCTGGTGATCACGCTCGCGACCGACGGCTGCCGGGAGGAGGACCTGCCCGCCGAGGAGGCGTGGCCGGTGATCCGCCACTACGTGACCGCGCACCTCCGGGATGCGCTCGAGATGGACGAAGAGCCCACCGGGCTCGCGGCGGCCTCGACGGGCTGCTTCGACGCGCGCGTGGCCGAGTACAGGAGCGCAGAATGACACGCAGAGCTACCATCGTCCTGAGCGCCCTCGCGCTCTTCGCCTGCACCGAGTCCGAGCGGCTCGCCGGGGACTCGGGGCTCGCGCCGGGCCCCGGAGACGCGAGCGCGTCGCCGGACACGGGGACCCCGCCCGCTCCCGGCCTCGACTCCGGCGTGGGCACCGAAGACGACGCGGGCCCGGGGACCGTCACGGACTCCGGCGTCTCGACCGGGGCCGACTCGGGCCCGGCGATGAGCGCGTCGGGCGCCGACCCGCGGCCCGGTCACGTGGGCTGCGGCGACGTCAGCTGCGCCACCCCCGAGGTCTGCTGCGTGAGCCTCTCGGGGCAGATGTGTCAGGCCGCGTCGAGCTGCTCGGGCGGCTTCTCCGCGGCGGGGCACTGCGACGGGCGGGAGGACTGCATGGGCGGCGCGTGCTGCGTGCACTTCGGCATGTTCGACCCGATGAACGGCGCCTTCTGTCGGCCGGGCGGGTGCCCTTCGGGCGACAGCGAGCTGTGCCACACCGACGCCGACTGCGGCAGCGGGACGTGCGTGCGCTGCGTCCCGCCGACGGGCGGCGTGCTCGACGTGACCTATGGCATCTGCAGCGCCGACGGCCGCTGCCCCAGCCCCTACACGATGGCGCCGTGACCGATGGCGCGAGGAGGAACCGGATGAACCGCGCTCGACCCGCCGCGCGCCGCGCGCGCACGTTCCCCGATCTCGGTCGGCCCGCCGTCGTCGATGGCTTCCCGGATCTCGGCAAGCCCAGCCTCTTCCCCGACCCGTTCCCCGATCTGGGTCGACCCACCACCGCGCCGAGCGAGCCGGGCGTCCTGCGCTTCGACGCCGTCGGCCGCGCGCTCGGCCTGGCCGCCATCCTGATGTCCGTCGCCGCGTGCGAAGGGGAGGGCCCGAGCCCGGTCGATGCGGGGGGCCCGGATCCCGACTCGGGTCCTCCCCTCGCCCTCGGCGACATCGAGGTCACCGTCGAGGCCGACGTCGAGCGCTTCGAGGGGCGCCTCTCGGTGGGCGCGTTTCTTTCGGAGACGCCGACCTCGCCGCCGCTCGCGCAGGCACGCGAGATGGCCCCGAGGTTCCCGCTCGAGGTCACGCTGCGCGGGCTCGAGCCGGGGCGCTACTGGGTCATCGCGGTCCTCGACGCCGATCCGCCGAGCCCGACCTTGCCCGGCCCCGAGGATCGGAGCGTGACCTCGATGGCGGTCGACGTCCGCGGCGACGATCACCCCGCGCTCTCGCTCCGGTTCGACCGACCGTGAGGCGCGCGCTCTTCCTCTGGCTCGCGCTCGCGGGGTGCGAAGCCGACCTGCACCGGGCGCCGGACGTCGAGGCGCGTGGTGTTCGAGCGCGTTTCACGTTGACGGTGGACGCCGCGCACCCTGGGCTGACGCGCGAGACCCTCGACCCGGTGGAGGGGCCCGTCGCCGTCCGCGGCGAAGAGGGCGTGGAGCGGCTCTCGATGCGCGTCTTCGCCAAGCCCGCCGCGCGTCGCGAGGGCTGGCTCTGGCTGGACGTCTACGTGCAGAACGAGTCACGGGTCGGGCTGCGCGACGTGTCGATCGCGATCGAGGGGGAGGCGCGTGACTGGACCCGCGACCCCTTCGTGACCGAGACCACCGAGCGCGTGGCGCTGGCCGGGATCGCGCCCGAGGGCGTCGGTCGCTTCAGCCTCGGCGTGCCGCGGCGCGCGGGCTCGCTCTCGCTCGAGGTCACGGCGACCGACACGAGCCGCGTCTCGACGCGCTCGGGCCCCCTCGCCATCACCCCCGACGGCGCCGAGGTGTGGGCGAGCTTCCCCGACGGAGACGTGGTGGTCGTCCTGGACGCGTCGAGCGGGACACGTCGCGCGAGCCTGGCCGTGCCCGGCCGGCCCTCGAGCGTGGCGATCAGCGACGACGGCCGCTTCGTCCTGGTGGCCGCGCCGTCCGCGAACACCGTCACCGTCATCGATCGCGCGGCGCGCAGGGTGGTGGCGCGCTTCGGCGAGGCGGACGGCGTCGGCCGCGAGCCCCGCCACGTGGTGTTCTCGCCCGACGGGAGCCGCGCCTTCGTCAGCGCCTACGTCGGCGACCGGATCACCTCGCTCGCGCGCCGCGGAGACACGTTCACCGTCGAAGGAACGGCGCAGGTAGGCCGGCGCCCGGCGGGGCTCTCGGTGAGCCCGGACTCGGCCACGGTGCTCGTCAGCCACTTCCTCCCGCGCGGCCCGGTCACCGACAACGAGGGCTGGATCACGGTGCTCGACGCGGCGCCGCTCGCCGTCGCGCGGGAGGTCGCGGTGCACGACCACTTCAACGTCGACGCGGCGCACTGCATCGCCGACGTCTTCGGCGTACGGCCCGAGCGCATGACCACCGAGGGCGTGCCGACGCAGCTGGCGGGCGTGTTCCTCGACCCGGCCGGCAACGAGGGCTGGACGCCCGGCACGCGCGCGGCCGGAGCGGCGGTGGTGTGGGAGGCGGGCGAGGGAGGGCGCGAGCGCTTCGACACGCTCGTGGCGATCCGCCCGGGTGAGCTGGTGCCGCCGTTCGTCTTCCTCTTCGACACCCGCGACGCGCGCGAGACGGAGCGGCTCGGGCTGCCGAGCGCGCTCGAGCGGCCGGTCTCGGAGGACTACACGGCGTGCGCGCGCTATCAGCTCGAGCTCGAGTTCGTCGCGCACGACACGATCCCTCGTGAGAGCGGCTCCAGCGCTCCCGACGCCCGCGTCAATCGCTTCCTCGCGTTCCCGGCCGGGGTCTCCGGTCTCAGCGAGAGCGGCATCATCCGGCACGTGGGCTTCACGCGCGGGGGGCGCCGGGCCCTCCTCGTCAGCGGCGTCGCGGACGAGATCATCGTGCACGACGCGATGACGCACCACCCGACCTCGCGCGCGCACTTCCTGCTCTCCGGTCACAACCCCAACGGCGTCGTCGTCAGCCCAGACGGGTCGCGCGCCTGGGTCAGCTACGACAACAGCCCCTTCGTCTCGGTGCTCGACCTCGGCGCCTACGCCGACCCGGACGCGCTCCCCGAGCCGCGCTACGTGCCCTACGCGTTCCGCGCCGTGCCCGATGTGCCGCAGACCGGGGTCGCGTTCATGGACCAGCTCCTCGTGCGCGAGGTGGGTGAGGTCCCCGAGCACCCCGCGATCGAAGAGATCGCCCAGATCCCCCTCGTCGACGAGGACCCGATGGATGCCGAGCTGCGGCTCGGCGCGATCCTCTTCGGGAGCGCCAACCCGGATCGTCACCCGCGTCTCAGTCAGAGCCGCAACGGGGCGTGCGCGAGCTGTCACCCGGGCGGCGGCCACGACGGCACGATGTGGGGCACGATGGAGGGTGAGCGGCGCACGATGAGCCTGCGGGGCGGCGTGGCGGGGCGCGGCTGGCTGCACGCCTCCGGCACGCACCGCGACATCCGCGAGTTCGTCGACGTGGTGGTGGCCGAGCGCCTGGGCGGGGAGCTCCGCGAGGACGAGCTGGACGCGCTCGCGCGCTACGTCGCCCACGGCATCCCGCGGCTCCAGCCGCCCGTGGTCGACGCGGCGCTCGCGGCGCGCGGCGGCCGGCTCTTCGAGGACTACTGCAGCGAGTGTCACGCGGGCGAAGAGCGCACGAGCGGCAACCCGGATACGTCGAGCCCATGGGGCGGCGGTCTCGATTCGCCCGAGCTGCACGACGTGGGCACCGCCAGCGACGACGCGCGGGTGGTCCTCGGCACCTTCTTCGAGTCGCTGCTCTCCGCCGAAGAGGCGGAGCTGCTCTCGGCCCTGCGCGGCGATCGGGACCTGGGCGGCGAGGACCCCGTGCAGTCGATGCTCGGCTTCCGCCCGCGACCCGCGCGCGCCCGCGGGATGCTCAAGGCGCCCAGCCTCACCAACGCCTGGGACGGCGTGGTCTTCTTCCACGACGGCCGCTTCACGGAGCTGTCCGACGCGGTGCACTACCTCAACACCTCTCAGGGCCTGGCGCTCGGCGCGGACGACGAGCGCGCTTTGGTGGAGTTCCTGAGGACGTTGTGACGCTGGGCTCGTATACTCGGCCAGGCCGTGGGGAGAATCTCCCCAGCGCAGTACGGCACGACGGCATGGGTAACGATTCGACCGAAGGGCTCGTCAAGGTCAGCGTCCTCGCGGAGAGGAGCGGGGTGCCGGCGGCGACCATCAAGCACTACGTCCGCGAGGGGCTCCTCCCCGAGCCGGTGCGGACGAGCCGGAACATGGCCTACTACGACCCGGGGCTGGTCGACCGCATCCAGCGCATCAAGGAGCTGCAGCGCACCCGCTTCCTCCCGCTCAAGGTCATCAAGCAGGTCCTGGACGAGTCGGAGCTCGACAACCAGGACGAGACGGTCGCCGCGACGATCGCCCGGGTGATCGAGCAGACCGCGCCCGCAGAAGAGCGCACGAAGGCGCAGCTGCTCGAGTCGGGCGTGGTCGAGTCGCAGCTGTCGATGCTGCGGCGGCTCGGCCTGGTCCACCCCGTGGAGGGGCGGCCCGAGGAGACGTACGCGGGCGACGATCTCGAGATGCTCCGCGTGCTCGGGGCCGCGCGCAAGGCCGGGCTCGACGAGCGCATGCTGCCCGTCGACATCCTCGGCGAGTACGCCCAGCAGCTGGCCCGCCTGGTCGAGCTGGAGCTGCGCCTCTTCCGCGAGGGCGTCGTGCCGAACGCGAGCGCCGAGCAGCTGCCGAGCCTCACCGAGGCCGCGACGACGCTGAGCGAGAAGCTCGTGCTGCTGATGCGTCGCCGCATGCTCGTGCCGACGATGCACCGGATCGCCGACGAGGCGCGCCGCGGGAAGGCTCCCGAGAAGAGACAGTCGAAGAAGAAGAAGAAGACGTCCGCCCGCAAGACTCGAAAGAAGAAGTGACGGGGACGTCACCTCCGGCCCAACTCGGCTATCCTCGGGGCGTGGACCACGTGGTCATCGGCCTCGTCCCGACGGTGGTGGACGACGATGAGACCGTCGAGCACCTCGAGGTGGTGCGCGGCACGATGGCGCGCGCCCTCGGGATGCCTTGCGCCATCCACCGCGCCGTCTCTCCGGGCGCGCTGCTCTTCGCCTTCGGCAGCGGCGCGGTGCACCTGGCGTGGTCCTCGCCGACGCTCGCGCTCACCGCGCCGGAGATGCGGGACGCGACGCCGATCTGCTGCAGCATCCGCGAGGGGGTGGCGCACTACCACGGCGTCCTCTTCGTGCGGAACGCCGCGCACATCGCGAGCCCGCTGCAGCTCCGCGGTCGACGGGCGGCGTGGGTGGCGGGCACGTCGGCCGCCGGCTTCATCTTCCCCCGCGTCGCGCTCGCGGGCCACGGCATCGATCCCGAGTCGCTCTTCTCGGAGGAGCGCTATCTCGGCTCGTACGGCGCGGTGGCGCGCGCGGTCCGCGACGACTTCGCGGACGTCGGCGCGTCCTTCGCCGTGTTCGAGGGCGGGGACGCCACGCGCCCGATGCTGCGCTCCGGCTTCACGCAGGTGGAGGGCTGCGAGGACATGCGCGTGATCTTGTCGACGCCCCCGATCCCCGCCGACCTCTGGGTGGCGAGCCGGACGCTGATGGAGGCGCTCGGCCGGCCCGCGCTCGAGGGCGCGCTCCAGGCGCTGGCCAGCGAGGCGCCCGAGGCCATCCGCCGCGTCTTCGGGGCCGAGGCCTTCGAGCCCACGGATGAGCGCGGGCTGGCCGATCTCCGCCGCCAGCTGGACGACGCCCGACAGCTCGGCGTCATCAGCTGAAATAGAGCAGCGCGCCCACGAGGGCCCCGAGCGCGAGGAGGCCGACGAGCGCCTTGGCGCGATCCTCCTCGGGCAGCCGTCGCGCTTCGGGGTGCGCGGCGAGCATCGCGGCGCCGAAGAACGGCAGGGCCGGGATGCCGCGCCCCGTCACGAACACCGCCACCAGCGTGCCGGCCAGCGCGAGCGACAAGGCGATCAGCGTGCGGCGGATGGACAGACCATGTCGGCGCGCCGCGGACAGATAGATCGCCGCGAAGGCGACGTCGCCCACCCCGAGCACGGGATCGATGTTCCGGGTCCCGAGGATCGGCCAGGGCAGGATCAACACGCCCACCGCCGCGTCGCTCTCGATGATCTGCGCGGTGGGGCCGCTCGGGTGCAGCACGCTCAGCGCGTCGACCGCCGCCGAGACGATCGCGACGACGAGCAGGTGTCCGGGCCGGTCGATGGCGTGGCCCACCACCCCTCCGGCGCTCGTGCCCAGCGCGAGGAGAGAGAGCGTCACGAGCGCCGCCGCGAGGGCGATCGGCAGCGACGCGGCGAAGGTCGCGAGGAGCGCCAGCGCGCCGACCGCGCCCACCGCGACCCAGAGCCCCTTCGCCGACAGGCGCGGGGTGAGCGCGCTCGCGGTGAGGACCTCCGCCGAGACGCACGCGAAGGCGATCACGCCCACCGCCACGCCCCACAGCCCCGATGGCGTCGGGAAGAGCGGCGCGACCAGCGACACGAGCACCAGGAGCAGCCCCGGCGCCGTCAGCGCGAGGAGCCAGCGCAGCCGATCCTGCGTCAGCTGCCCTTCTTCCGGCCGTAGGCGATCTGCTCCAGGCGCTGGATGTCCACCACCTCGATCAGATCGGGCGTCACCTTCAGCGCACCTTCGCGCTCTAGGTAGGCGAGGCCGCGCGAGATCTCCTCTCGGACCGTGCCGAGCCGACCGGCCACCGTCTCGGTGGTCAGATCGCGGACCAGGTTGCGGGCGTCCTCGTTGCGGTTCTCGCGCGCGGCGACCAGCGAGCAGAGGAACGACGCGAGGCGCGACGGGACCGTGCGGAGCGAGAGATCGCTGACGAGCTTGAGCGTCTTGGACTCTCGCTTCGCCATCAGGTTGATCATCGAACGGAAGATCCCGGGGCGGCGCTCGCCCAGCGAGGACAGCAGATCGTTCGACAGCAGCACGGCGCTCGCCGCGCGCATGGCGACCGCGGTCGCGGGATAATTGCCGCCGTCGAAGCGGATCCCTTCGATGATCGGCCGGCCAGGGCGCGCCAGGTAGATGATCTGCTCACGGCCGTCGCGGCCGCTCTTGGTGAGCTTCACCTCGCCTGTCCGCACCACGAAGAACCCCTCCGCGGGCTGACCCTCGCTGAATAGAGGTGCGCCCTTCGCCGCTTTCCGAATCTCCGAGCCTTCGGCCAGCGCGTGGATGTCTTGCGGCGGCAGATCCTGGATGATCGGCACGTCGCGCAGAAGCTCGTCCGCCGTTCGCGGGGCGATCGCCATCGCTCGGGAGCATAACACGCGGTTGTCGGAGCCGTGACGTTTCTCCGTGCCGGGGGGACCGCGACGCTTCCCGGGGCGCGACGCGCTGTTGCATACTGGCCGACCATGGGTCCTCAACCGGAGCCGGAGAACGGCACGAGCTCGAATCAAGCCTTCGTGGCCGTGCGGCACGACGAACGATCGTGGGTCGTCGACCTGCCAGAGGGCGAGGCCCCGTTCGTCGGGCCCTCCGACGGCGCCGTGGTGCGCATCGAAGGTTTCGCGCGCGCGCAGGGGCTCGTGCGCTGGGACGGGGAGAACCTGAGCCTGGAGCGGACGGCCAAGAGCCCGCCCATCTACGTCAACGGCAAGCGGCTGCAGGCCCGGGCGATCCTCAAGCCCGGCGACGAGCTGAGCGTCGGAGACGCGCGAATGGTCGTCGGGGTGGCGAGCCATCGCGACGCGAGCGGTCGGCGCGCCCTGACGCACCACGAGTTCCGCGAGCGGCTGGGCGAGGAGCTGGCGCGCGCGGCCCGGCGGGGCCGCCCTACGGCGCTCGTGATGGTGCAGGCCAAGAGCGGCGACGGAGGCAAGGTGCTCGAGACCGCGCTCGCCTCGTTCCGGGCGGGCGACGTCGTCGCGACCTACGCGCACGACGAGCTGGAGCTGCTCTTCCCCGACACCTCCGGCGACCAGACGCGCGCGGTCGTCAGCCGCGTGCTGGCCTCGGCCGGGCTCGCAGGCGTGTGGGCGGGGCTCGCGGTGGCGCCGCACGACGCCGACACCGCGGAGCGGCTCATCCGCAGCGCGCGCCTCGCGCTGGCCCGCGCGCGGCGCGAGAAGACCGCGATGATCGCGGGCCCGCCGACCCGCGACGAGGGGATCTCGTCGGCCGCGCCCATCACCCTCGACGAAGCCAGCCGGGCCGTGGTCGAGCGGCTCACCGCGCTCGCGCCGGCCGAGACGCCGGTCTTGCTCACCGGGGAGGCGAGCAGCGGCAAGGGTGTGTTCGCCCGCATCCTGCACGACGAGAGCCCGCGCGCGCAGGCGCCGCTCGTGGTCTTGCGATGCGCCGGCCTCGTCGACCAGGAGCGCATCGACGAGTGGCTCGGCCCGCGTGGAGGCATCGAGGACGGCGCGACCTGCCGTCTGCTCGACGCGCGCGGCGGAACCCTCCTGCTCGACGAGGTCAGCGAGCTCCCCCCCGATCCGCAGGAGCGGCTGCTCGACGTGCTCGACGCGCTCGAGAGCGACGTGCGCCTGGTGGCGACCACCCACATGGATCTCGTGTCGCTCGCCGAGCGCGGCGCGTTCTCGGAGGCGCTCGTCGAGGCGCTGCAGGGCGAGATGGTGGAGATCCCGGCCCTGCGCGAGCGCCCCGACGACATCGTGCCGCTGGCGGAGCTCTTCGCGAGGCAGTCGGGGCTCGAGGACGTCAAGCTCAGCCCCGGCGCGCTGGCGCGGCTGCGCTCGCATCCGTGGCCGGGGAACGTGCTGGAGCTGCGCAACGCGATGGAGCGCGCCGTCCGGCTGGCGGGGGACGGCGAGATCATGGCCGAGCACCTCCCGAGCGACAATCTCCCGGTGCAGCAAGGGGAGGGCCGGCTCCGCGAGCACGTCGACTCGATCGAGCGCGACGCGATCGTCAAGGCCCTCGCCGACGCCAACCACAACCAGACCCACGCCGCGCGCCGTCTGGGGATCTCGCGGCGCGCGCTCATCTACAAGATGGAGAAGTACGGCCTCAAGCCCCCCCCCGGCTCTTCCCGGAAGTAGGACCGAAAATTAAGAACGGCGGCTCTCAGGCGCGGGGGGAACGCCAAAGTAGAGCCGCCGTCGCTCCTGGCTAAGCGAGCGACGTGCCAAGCCCTACCAGGGCCTGATCCCTCTTCGGGGACGTTCTGGCCTTTCGTCGATGAAAGGCTCCGTTTCGCGCCTGCTATTTGATGACGCGCAGGTACGGGGGCAGGCCCGATCCGTCGTCATCGCCGCCCGGCTTCGGCGGCTCGTCGGACGGGGTGTCGTCGTCGTCGCTCTCTGGGGGTGGCGGCGGCGGCACCGAGCGCAGCTGGGGCCGAGGTCGCGGCGGCGCGTCTTCGCTCGCGCCGCCTTCGATGGAGCGGAGCTTCGGGCCGGACGACTTGTCGATGGCCTGCTGGACCTCGTCGGCGATCTCGCTGGGCAAGTCGTCGGGCCAGACCATGCCCATGCCGTCCTCGCCGAAGAGCGCGAAGATGCTCTCCCACGGGACCGCGCAGGTGAAGGGCGAGCGGTTGAAGGAGAGGGTGCCGAACACCCCCTCGTCGTCGACCCGCAGATCCGGGATCGGCACGGGGAGGTCGAGGCCGACCTGCAGCACCAGCTGTGGCTGCTTGGCGAGCCACGCCGGGACGACGACGCCACGCGCGCGTGGGTCGAGGTGCACGAGCACGCTCCCCCGAAGTAGAAGGGCTCGCGCGACGTCCTTCTTCGGGGGAGGCGTCTCGCGATCCGTCACCCTCGTTCCGTAGTACATCCGGGGCCCTCGCGCCAACGCTCGTGGCGAACGACCGCCCCTCGATGCATGCTCGCGCGCATGCGTACGACCAAGCTCGGGCCGCTGGACGTGGTGATCGCAGGCGGCCCCGATCGTGAGGGTGGGGGTGACGGACCGGTCGTCGTCTTGCTGCACGGCTTCGGCGCGCCCGGCACCGATCTGGTGCCGCTGTGGCGCGCGCTGGACGTGCCGCGCGAGGTCCGCTTCGTGTTCCCCGCCGCCCCGCTGACCTTGCCCGCGATGGGCTTCGGCGTGGAGTCGCGCGCGTGGTGGATGATCGACATGGTGGCCCTCGAGCGGGCGATCGCGACCGGGCAGGAGCGCGACATGTCGACCGAGCGCCCCGACGGGCTGCTCGACGCGCGGGCCCAGGTCCTGGAGATGCTCGACGCGCTCGACGCGGAGCTCTCGCCGCGCGGGCTCGTGCTCGGCGGCTTCTCGCAGGGCGCGATGCTCTCGCTCGACGTCGCGCTGCACACCGAGCGCGCCCTCGACGGGCTCGTGCTGATGAGCGGCACGCTGATCAACGAGGCCGAGTGGGCCCCCCGGATGAAGTCGCGCGCCGGGCTGAGGGTTCTGCAGTCCCATGGTCGCCGAGACCCGCTGCTTCCGTTCTCCATGGCCGAGCGGCTCCGCGCGCTCATGACCGACGCCGGCCTCGAGGTGGACTTCGTGCCGTTCGGGGGCGCGCACGAGATCCCGGGCGGCGTGCTCGAGGGGCTCCAGTCCGCGATCCGACGGGCTTTCCCGGCCGCCGAAGGGGCCTAGGGAGCCCGCCAACGGGGTCGAGCCGACGGTCCGTGGGCTCGAGCCGACGCTTCTTCTGCGCTTCCGCGCGGACCCCCTGCGCGTCTGGCGTTGGCACGTCTGCTGCTGAGCGCCGTGCCGCCATATGGCTTCTATTGGAGGACTCGTGAACCGCTGGCTCTACCCCCTCGTTCCCACTGTCTGCGCTCTGAGCGTCTGTCTCTTCAGCCCCGGACGCGTCGCGGCGCAGCCCGCGGAGGCCGAGCAGAACACCCAGCGCGCGACGCTCGAGAACGCCGACGACGACATCACCCTCAACCTCACGGCCGGCAGCTCGCTCGCCTACGGGAACGCCCGCACCTTCACGCTGAACGCGGGCGGGGACTTCCAGCTCCGCCGCGCGCAGCACGGCTTCCGGCTGCGGCTGGGCTACGTCTACGGGCTCGCCGCCTCTCGCGTCGACCCGGACGGCGAGCCGACCCCCGACTACAGCTTCGGCCCCTGGGACGAGAACGCGAACAACCTCACCGGGCTGGTCCGCTACGACTTCTTCCTCACGCCGATGGACGCGATCTTCGCGGCGGCGGTCTTCCGCCAGGACCCCTTCGCCAACCTCCAGCCGCGCGTCGGCGGTCAGGCCGGTTACCTCCGGAACCTGTTCAAGGAGGAGAACCACCGCTTCTGGATCGAGCTCGGCGTCGACGGCACCTACGACCGCTTCGGCGAGGCGTTCGACATCGGCGGCGGCGTCACCAGCGAAGACCGCTTCATCTTCTCGGCCCGCGGCTTCGTCGGTTACAACAACCAGCTCAACGCGGTCCTCACCTATCAGACGGGCCTCGAGATCCTCTGGGAGCTCGCGCGGGCCCCGGGCAGCGCGGAGCTCGCCCACCTGCGCTTCGAGTGGCAGAACCAGCTGCGCACGAAGATCGAGGATTGGCTGCAGGTCGCGCTCGACGTGACCGCGCGCCTGGACAGCCAGCCGCCGGGCCAGGTCGACCCGTGGAGCGAGCAGGCCAACCAGCCGACGCAGATGCTCGACCTGCTCGTGACCCTCAACCTCGTGGGCAACTTCGATCTCGACGGAACACCGGAGGAGGTCGAAGAGGAGGAAGAGGCGTGTCCGGTCTGCAACTGCCCCGAGCCCGAGCCCTGCCCGGAGCCGGCGGCGGACGGAGGCGAGATCGACGCCCCCGCGCCCGAGCCGGTGGAAGCGGCGGTCGAGGCCGTCGAGGAGACCGTCGAGGAGACGGCGCCCGAGCCGGTCGAGGCGCCCGCTGAGGCCGAAGCCGCGGAGTGATCAGCTGCAGCGCCCCGACGCGCAGGTGCCGGAGCAGCAGTCGCCGTCCTCGAGACACCCGCGGCCGCTGCTTCGGCAATTGCACGTCCCGCTGACGCAGTCCATGTAGCCACAGCAGTCGCCGCCCGCGCCGCAGCTGCCTCCGGCCTCCTGGCAGCAGCGCACCCCGAAGCTGGCGCCGCGCCGGCAGCTCAGGCTGCCGCAGCAGTCCATGTCCGCCGCGCAACTGGCCATCACCATCGAGCAGGTGCAGGCCGAGGCGCCGAAGTCCCAGTCGGCGCAGGTCCCGCTGCTCGGGCCGCCCGCTGTGCCGCTCACGCACGTGGACGTGGAGGCGCACCAGCCGCAGCCGCTCGTGCTCGCGCACGCCCCACAGCTCGTCTGACCCGCGCATGGATCGGCGGCGGGGCAGGACGAGACGGTGCCGCTCCAGCTGAAGCAGCTCCCGCTCGACGGGCCCGAGGTGTCCCCGGGCCGGCACGCGCCGGTGTCCCCGCACCAGCCGCAGCCGAACGTGCCCGCGCAGCTCCCGCAGTCGGTGCCCGTGCAAGACGGAGCGCACTCGAAGCTGAAGAAGTCCCAGTTTCCGCAGGAGCCGGTGGTGGGCCCGAGCGAGTCGCCGGGGCGGCACGCGCCGGTCTCGGCGCACCACCCGCAGCCAGAGCGACCGGCGCAGGCGCCGCACTCGGTCTCGAGGAAGCAGGTGTCGGGGGTGCCGCCGTCGCACGCGGTCGCCACCCAGCTCCAGTCGCCGCACGAGGCGCCGTCGGGGCCGCTGGACGATCCCTCCTGGCAGGTCCCGGTGTCCCCGCACCAGCCGCAGGGGTAGTGGCGCGTGCACTCTCCGCAGTCGGAGTAGCCGCAGCGCTCGGTGGGCGGCGCGCAGGTGCCCGCGTCGCAGGCGAGCTCCCCCTGGCAGCGCTCGCCCGCGCAGCAGGGCTGACCGTCGGCGCCACATGTCGGGTCCGCGGCGCCGCAGCGCCCCCCGTTGCACGTTCGGCCGTCCCGGCACTCGCTCGGGGGCTCGCAGCAGGTCTCGCCGTCTCCACCGCAGGCCTCGCAGGTCCCCGCCTCGCAGGCGAAGCCGCTCCGGCACATCACGCCCCCACAGCAGGGCTCTCCCGCCCGCCCGCAGCCCTCGTCGAAGGGCCGCAGGCAGAGGCCGTCCGCGCAGAGCAGGTCCGTGCAGCAGTCGGAGCTCGTGCGGCACGAGCTGCCCTGGAGCGCGCAGCACTTCCCGCCCACGCAGTCCGTGTCGCCGCAGCAGTCGTCGGGGGCCTCGCACGCCGCGCCGCCGGGGACGGCGCAGCAGCTGCCGTCCTCGCAGAACGAGCCCTCCGCGCAGCGCAGCCCCGTGTCGCAGCACATCGCGCCGACGACGCCGCAGCTCGGCGTGACCCCCGTGTCGATCCGCGGGCCCGTGTCACGCGTCGGATCGGGCCGGCCCGAGTCGAAGGTCGAGTCCGCGTCGGGCGTGCCCGCGGGGCCGTCGCAGCCGGGGAGCACGAGCAGCGCGAGCAAGAGAGAGCGTCGGAGCATCGCGCCAGCGTATCAGAACGCCGGCGTGTCACTTCCCCTCAAGCTTTGGCCGCTCCGGTCGTTCGAGGGGGCTGGGGCATGCGCATACTGATCGCCGACGACTCCGCCGTATCGCGAACCGTGCTCGAGCGGATGCTCGTGGCGTGGGGGTACGAAGTAGAGGCCTACGCTGACGGAAACGAGGCTTGGGCGGCCCTTCAGCAGGACGACGCGCCCCGGCTGGCCATCCTCGACTGGGTCATGCCCGGGATGGACGGGATCGACGTCTGCCGGAAGCTCCGCGACGAGATCACCGATCGCCACACCTTCGTCTATCTGCTGACGGCCAAGACGTCGGTCGAGGACGTGCTCGCGGGGCTGGACGCCGGCGCCGACGACTACCTCACGAAGCCGGTCAGCGCGCCGGAGCTGCGGATCCGCCTGCGCAACGGGAAGCGCCTGGTGGAGCTGCACGAGGAGCTCATCACGGCGCGCGAGGCGCTCCGGACCCAGGCGATGGTCGACCCGCTCACGCAGGTGTGGAACCGGCGAGCGTTCATGGACGTGGCGAGCAAGGAGCTGAGCCGCGCGCGGCGGAGCCAGCGCTCGGCCGGGCTGCTGATGATCGACCTCGATCACTTCAAGAGCGTCAACGACACCCACGGGCACCCCGCGGGCGACGCCGTGCTCGCGGAGGCGGCGAGGCGCATCCAGACGGTGCTGCGGGACGGAGACCAGCTGGCGCGGTTCGGCGGTGAGGAGTTCGTGGTGCTGCTCGCCGAGTGCAACGCGCGCGGCGCGTGGGTCGCGGCCGAGCGGGTTCGCCGCGAGGTCTCGCGCGCGGCGGTGCAGCACGGCGGAGCGAGCATCCCCATCAGCGCGAGCATCGGGGCCGCGGCGGCGCCCGCGGGCAGCGAAGCCCTCGGCATGCTCATCGACCGGGCCGACCGGGCGCTCTACGAGGCCAAGCGCGCGGGCCGAAACCGCACCGTCCTCGCCGCGCCGACGGCGCTCGACGAGACGGGAACCTGATAAGCTCTCTGGCGTGCGCCTGGTCCTGATCCGCCACGCCGAGTCGACGTGGAACGCCTCCGGGCGCTGGCAAGGGCAGAGCGACGTGCCCCTGTCGCCCCGCGGTCAGCTCCAGGTCCGCGCGCTCGCGAGTCGGCTCTGGGAGCTCGAGGCCGACCGGCTCATCTGCTCGGATCTGCAGCGCGCGCAGCACACGGCGATGGCCATCGGGGATCCCGAGCCGGACCCGCGTTTCCGGGAGATCGACGTCGGCGAGTGGGCCGGCCTGAAGCGATCCGAGGTCGCGGAGCGCTTCGCCGAGCAGGTCCGCGCGCTGCGATCCGGCGAGCCGGTGCGGATCGGCGGCGGCGAGTCCATGCCGGAGTTCGAGGCCCGGGTCGACGCGGGCATCGACGCGATCCGCGGCGGGGACGGAAAGCTCGTCCTCGTCACGCACGGCGGCGTGATCCGCGCGCTGGCCACCCGCGTGCTGGGCCTCCGCGGACGACCGAGCTCGCTCGTCGGGGTGTCCAACACGTCGCTGACGGTGCTCCGCGTCGACGGCTCGCAGATGGCGCTCGAGCGCTACAACGACGCCCGGCACCTCGACCCGGGCGACCAGGGCTCGGGGATGATCCGGATGCCCGAGCCCGCCACGCGCATCGCGATCATCGCGGCCGCGCCCGAGGAGCCGGACGACCGTGAGCTGACGGACGCGATCCTGGCCGGTCTGGGGATCCCGATCTTCTTCGCCCCCGAGGAGACCCTCGAGGAGCCGCTGGCGAGCTCGCTGATGGCCGAGCCCATCGAGCCGACCGAGGCGATGACGGAGCAGCTCCGCGTCGACTACGAGGACAGCAGCGTCGGGCTCGTCGTGCGCCCGGAGGCGGCGCGCCGGATGGTCGAGCGGCTCGCGGGGCTGCGCGAAGGAGGGCTTTCGCCGATGACCCACGGGGCGGTCGCCCAGCTGCGGCTCTCCGAGAAGGGCGCGGAGCTCCACTCCTACGGCGTCCGGCCTGCCCTGCGCTGACCCGAGCGTCGCCCTCGGGCGCCTCGCTTCGCCCTCCTCGATTCTCACCCACCCTTCGCCGTCGTCGACACGGACTCGAGCCAGACGCCGTCGCGCACGCAACGCCGCCTCGGACGCCGGTGCGTGTCAGATGCGGACGCGGCCTCGGACGCGGACTCGGACGCGGGTGCGGACTCGGACGCGGCCTCGGACGCGGGTGCGGACGCGGGTGCGGACTCGGACGCGGACTCGGACTCGGACTCGGACTCGGACGCGGGGCGGACGCGGACTCGGACTCGGACTCGGACGCGGGCTCGGACGCGGGTGCGGACTCGGACTCGGACTCGGGTGCGGACGCGGACTCGGACTCGGACTCGGACTCGGGTGCGGACTCGGACTCGGACTCGGACTCGGACTCGGGCTCGGACGCCGAAGCGGGTGCGGGAGCGGGAGCGGCAGCGGCAGCGGGAGCGGCAGCGAAAGCGGCAGTCCCAGCAGGTCGACGCGCCTGCCCGCTGCGGTGTCGAGGCGAACGCGGCCTGCCGCGGACGCGGCTTCGAACACGCCCCCCCGACCTCAGTTCAGCGGTCGCGCGATCTCCGGCCTCTCCTTCGTGTCCTCGGCCGCGGCCGCCGCCCCCTCGCGCTCCACCGACAGCCGCCCGAGAGTGACCACGGTCACCGCGATCGCCAGCGCGCGGGCGATCCAGCGCCTGATCCGTCCCAGCACGCCCCACCCATAGCCACTCGATGGTCGTGCGTCGCGTGTCTCTGGTCAGGGTGACGGTTTTGGGTCATGGTAGCCCGCCGTGGCCTCCCTGACCCTCCGATCCGTCCGCAAGAAGCTCGGCGCGAACGAGATCCTGCGGGGGATCGACCTGGAGGTCGAGGACGGCGAGCTGGTGGTGCTGGTCGGGCCGAGCGGCTGCGGGAAGTCGACGCTGCTCCGCACGATCGCGGGCCTCGAGACCCCCGACACGGGCGAGGTGCACATCGGCGACCGGGAGGTGACGCGGCTCGCGCCTCGCGAGCGCGACGTGGCCATGGTCTTCCAGAGCTACGCGCTCTACCCACACCTGACCGTGCGCGACAACCTGGCGTTCGGGCTGAAGCTCCGAGGCGAGCCCCCCGCCGCCATCGCGGCGCGCGTGGACGAGGTGGGGCGCATGCTGGGGCTGGAGGCCCTGCTCGATCGCTACCCGCGGCAGATGAGCGGAGGGCAGCGTCAGCGCGTCGCGATGGGGCGCGCCATCGCGCGACGCCCGCAGCTCTTTCTCTTCGACGAGCCGCTGTCGAACCTGGACGCCGCGCTGCGCGCCGAGGTGCGGGTGGAGATCAAGAAGCTCCACCGTGAGCTGGGCGCGACGATGGTCTACGTCACCCACGACCAGGTGGAGGCGATGACGCTCGCGGACCGGTTGGTCGTGCTCCGCAGCGGCGAGGTGGAGCAGGTCGGGCCTCCGCTCGAGGTCTACGGCCGGCCGGCCAGCCGCTTCGTCGCGTCGTTCATGGGCAGCCCGGCGATGAACTTCGTGCCCGCGAAGGGCGGCGACGGCGCGGTCGTGGCCGAGGGGCTGAAGCTCGCGGTGGACCGCGCGCCGACCGGCGACGTGCTCGTCGGCATCCGTCCGCACGACGTGGTGGAGCGCGAGGGCGGGCCGATCGCGATGGACGTCGAGGTCGTCGAGGCGATGGGGTTCGAGGCGTTCGCGCACGGCAAGGTGGGGCCGGTGACCTTCGTCGCGCGGCTCGAGGCCGAACGCGCCGGCGCCGTGAGGGTGGGCGACCGCATCGCGCTCGACGTCGCCGCCGAGGCCGTTCACCTCTTCGACGCGGAGTCGCAGCGCGCACTCCGCTGAGCGCTGGCTGAACGGGGGCGTCGAGGGGATGGCGAAGCGATTGACGGGAACGGTCTGCGCGCTCGTCTGCCTGTTGCTGGGCAGCGACGGCGTCGCCCAGTCTCCCGTGGTCGTCTGGCACGCCTATCGGGGGCAAGAGGAGCACGCGCTGCAGCAGGTGGTCAGCGCGTTCGAGGCCGAGCACCCGGGCGTCCGGGTGCGGCTCGTCGCGCAGCCCTTCGGCGCGTACGCGTCCAAGCTCGAGAGCGCGATCCCCACGGGCAACGGGCCCGACCTGTTCATCGACGCGCACGACCGCATCGAGAGCTTCGCGTCTCGAGGGCTGCTGGCGCCGATCGAGCCGCCCGATCCGGAGGTGTTTGCGGATCGGCTCGAGGGCCGCCATCGGGCCGCCTTCACCGTCGACGGCGCGATCTACGGCTACCCGCTCTCGGTGAAGACCGCGGCGCTCTACGTGAACGAGGCCCTCGTGTCGGAGCCGGTCTCGACCTTCGAGCAGCTCGAGGCGCTCCAGGGGACGCTGCCCGAGCAGACCTTCCCGCTCGCGATGGAGGCGGAGAGCAGCTACTGGACGGCCGGCTTCTTCGCCGCGCACGGCGCCGCGTTGTTGAACGACGAGCACGGCTGGGGCCTGCACGGGGAGGGCGCGCTCGTCGCGCTGCGCCGGCTGTCCGGGTGGGTCCAGGACGGCGTGGTCCCCGAGGAGAGCAGCGGCGACCTGGTCAAGCGGCTCTTCTCGGAGGGGCACGCAGCGGCCGCGATCAGCGGTCCCTGGCTCGCCCCGGACCTGCCGGAGGGTCTGCGCTGGCGCGTGCAGCCGCTGCCCGTCGTGGCGTCGACGGGGGAGCGCATGCGCCCCTACGCGACGGTGGAGGGGGCCTACCTCGCGGCCCGCGCCCAGCGCCCGCGCGAGGCCAACCGCTTCGCCGCGTTCCTCGCCATCGGGGAGGGCGCGCTCATCCGCGCGCGGGTCGCGCGCCAGGTCGTGACCGACCGGGACGCGTGGCCGGCGCTCGAGGGAGACGCGTTCCTCCAGAGCTTCCGCGCGGCCGCGGACGACGCGGTCATCATGCCCACGCACCCGCACATGCGCATGGTGTTCGGCCCCGGCGACCGCGCGATCCGGAAGGTGCTCCGCGGCACGGCCACGCCCGAGGACGCGCTCGAGGAGGGGCGCCACCGCTTCGAGGACGTGACCCGCCCGCTCCCCGCGCCGCGCCCGCCCGAGTGGGGCCTCATGGTGCTCGGGCTCCTGACCCTGCTCGGCGTGCTGTGGATGGCCAAGCGCCTCCGCGAGCCGGGCTTCCGCGAGGCGCTGCGCAAGTCGACGCCCGCGTATCGCTACGTGGCGCACGCGGGGGTCGCGGTCGGCCTCCTCGTGATCCTGCCGCTCGTGGTGGGCGCGTTGACCAGCTTCTTCGCCGGGCGCGGCCTCGAGGAGATGTACTTCGTCGGCCTCGCCAACTACGCCGACATCCTGGTCGCGCGCGGCGGGGACCTCCTCGGGCACGGCTCGTTCTGGCTCGTGCTCGCGGTGACCGTGCTGTGGACCGTGCTCAACGTGGCCCTGCACCTCGTGCTCGGCGTCTCCCTCGCGCTGCTCCTCCATCGGCCGTACCTGCGCATGAAGGCGCTCTACCGCGTGCTGCTGATCCTGCCGTGGGCGGTGCCCAACTACGTCACCGCGCTCGCGTGGAAGGGCATGTTCCACCGGCAGTTCGGCGCCGTGAACGCGCTGCTCGAGAGCCTCGGCGCGGAGCCGGTCAGCTGGTTCTCGCACTGGACGACCGCGTTCTCGGCCAACGTGGCCACCAACGTCTGGCTCGGCTTCCCGTTCATGATGGTGGTCACGCTCGGCGCCCTGACCGCGATCCCCAAGGACGTCTACGAGGCGGCCGCCGTCGACGGCGCCAACGCCTGGCAGCGCTTCCGGCTCATCACCGCGCCCATGCTCGTGCCGTTCCTGGCCCCCGCCGTCGCGATGGGGTCGGTCTGGACCTTCAACATGTTCAACGTGGTCTTCCTCGTCAGCGGCGGCGAGCCCGACGGGAGCACGGAGATCCTGGTCAGCGAGGCCTATCGCTGGGCCTTCACCCGGGGCAACCAGTACGGCTACGCGGCCGCGTACGCGGTGCTGATCTTCCTCATCCTGCTCTTCTCGACGCGGATCGCCGCGAAGGCCGCGGAGGCGCGCGCATGAGCGACGAGAACGGCACGCGGGACGCGGCGTGGGTGGAGGTGCTGGTGCACCTCGTCCTGCTCCTCGCGGTCGCCTTCGCGCTCTACCCGGTGCTCTGGGTGGTGTCGGCCGCGCTCTCGCCCACCGACGCGCCCGAGGTCTCCGCGTTCCCGGTGCCCACCGATCCCTCGCTCCGGCACTTCGCGGCCGTGATCGGGACCACGGACGGCGAGGGCCGCTGGCTCTTCGGCTGGCAGCTCTTCAACTCGCTCTTCATCGCCGGCGCGACGGCGCTGACGGCCATCGCGATCGCCACGCCCGCCGCCTACGCGATGGCGCGCTTCGACTTCGTCGGCAAGACCGGCAGCACGCGCGCGCTGCTCGCCACGCAGATGTTCCCCGGGGTCGCGGCCGCGATCCCTCTCTACCTGCTGCTCAACTTCGTGCACCTGCTCGACACGCGCACGGGGCTGGTCCTCGTCTACGCGACCACGGCCGTGCCCTTCGCCATCTTCCAGCTCCGCGGCGCGTTCGAGGGCATCCCGAAGGACCTCGAGGAGGCGGCGATGGTGGACGGCGCGACCCGCTTCGGCGCGTTCGTGCGGGTGGTGCTGCCCGCCGCGAGGCCCGCGCTCGCGATCACCGCCCTCTTCGCGTTCATGACGGCCTGGAACGAGTTCATCCTCGCCGCGACCTTCCTCACGAGCGAGGAGATGTACACGCTCCCCGTCGTGCTCCAGCGCTACATCGGGGAGTACGACGCGCAGTGGCCGGCCTTCGCGGCCGGGGCCATCCTCGTCAGCGTGCCGGTGATGTTGCTCTTCTACGCCCTGCAACGTCACCTCGTGGGAGGGCTCACCGCGGGCGGCGTCAAGGGCTGAGGACCGTTCAAGAGGGGAGCGCGCGGCCGTTCTGCGTCAGAGCACTCCTCTCGCGGCGTGCTACCTTCCCCATGCTCGTGCTCGAAGTACCGCCCCGAGTCGCCGACGAGTCCGATCATCACGTGGTCGGTCTCTGGAACAACATCGTCTATACGGTGTGGCGCCAGGAGACCACGACCCGTGGCATCCGCGCGATCGAGCGCGTGGTGCGCGAGCACGACGACGGTCCGCTCCTCGCGCTCTCCGTCGTGACCGACCAGGCCACCATGCCGCCCGGGGAGGTCCGCGAGCAGCTCGCGCGCGTGATGCTCTCGTTCGGGCAGAAGATCGCTCGCTCGGCCCTCGTCTTCGAGGGGACGGGGTTCCGCGCCGCCGCGGTGCGCAGCGTGGTCTCGGGCATCTCGCTCGTCCGCCCGATGCCCTATCCGCACCGCGTCTTCGACCGGGCCGAGTCCGGCCTGATGTTCTTGCGGGAGGCCTCGGCGAGCCACCCCGCGCTCGACTTCCCCATCGCAGGCGCGCTCGACGCGCTCGACATGCTCCGTTATCGGGAGCCGCCGAGCAGCCTCAAGCTCGGCTCGTGACCGCCTCCGGCGCGAGCCGCGACGAGCGGAGCGGCGCCGCGTCGGCCCGCGCGAACCGCAGGACGAGCAGGGGCCGCTCTGCCTCCTCGAGAGGGTAGCGCGCGGCGATCACCGCGAGCGCGCGATCGAGCTCCGCCGCCGCCGCCGCGTCCAGCCCCTCGACGCCGCCGGCCCGGGCGCGCGCCCACAGATCCGCGGGCGTCCCGTAGGGGTGCACGGCCAGGCCGAGCGCGGTCGCCTGGAGCCACACCCGCTGCATGGCGCGTCCCGCGTCGAGCGCGTCGCCGTCGATGCTGAGGAGCGCCACGCCGCCCGCGCGAGCCACGGTCTCCGCGTTCCCCTTCGCGAGCTTCGCCCCGCCGCCGATCGCGTGCAGCGCGGCGCGCGCCTCGGCGCTGCGCAGGAGCGTGAGCCCCGCCCGCTCCAGCGGCGCGAGCTGCAGGGTGTCGACGTCCAGCCCGGTGCGGGTGCGCCGCGCCTCGCTCGGCGTCCAGCGCATCTCCTTCAGCAGCCGTGGGCTCAGCGTGGCGTTCGTGATCTGGATCCGCTCGAGCGCGCCGATCGCCTCCCCCAGCTGAGCGAGCGACGCGCGGTCGGTGATCAGCCGCAGGCGCGCCTCGGCCCCGGTGGCCGCCTCGAGGGACGCGGCCTCGTCCGGATCGAGAGGCGCTCCGTCGCCGCGCGCCCGGTTCGTGTGCCGCGCCTCGATGCAGGCCGCCCACGGGTGGGCCGGCGTGGTGCCGGGGCGGAGCCGGACCGACCAGCCCCGCGCGTTCGTCTCCACGTCGGCGTCCAGCCCCAGCGCGCCGCTCGCGAGCACCGCGTTCTCGAGCGCGGCGCCGAGCGCGAGCCGATCGCCGTCGTCCCCGCCGAGGTAGGTGGAGCGGCGGCTCGGCGCGAGCTCGCAGTGGATGACCTCGCCCGCCACCAGGAACCGCCACGGCTGCACGTTGCCGGCCGAAGGCGCGAGGCAGGCGAGCCGCACGATCTCCGAGGGCACGTCGCCCGCGCTCTCGCCTCTCGAGGCGTCGTCCATGCGGTCGGGAGACACGGGGGGCTCGGGCGGACCCACGGGCTCCCGAAGGGTCGCCGTCTCCTCCGACACCGCGCGGCTCAGGTCGACCCGGAAGCGACCCGAGACCGTGAGCTGGTCCAGGAGCACCCGACGCGCGGTCGAGCCGATCAGCGCGCCACCGAGGGCGATGTCCGACGCGAGCTGGGGCCACGTCGAGACGGTCTCCTGGATCTCGACCATGGAGGCGGCGGCTCGCGGCGAGATGTGCGCGGGGTCGAGCACGCGCAGGACGAGCGGGATCTTGGCTTCCTTGTCGAGATCGCGCAGCTCGGCCGCGGTGTGGCCGGCGAGCAGCCCGTGCAGCAGGGGCCGGTCGGGCTCGAGATCGAAGCGCTCCACGTCGAGGAGGCCGCCGTCGCTCGTCTCCATGAGGACGGGGACGCCGTGCGCGCGCGCGCGCTCGCGCAGCAGCACCTTCACGGCGAGGTCGTCGCACTCCTCGACGAGCAGGGACAGCGGCTCCGCGCCGTCTCCGGCCACGAACCGCTCCGCGTTCTCCTCGGTGATGCCCTGCTCGAACAGCTCGATGTCGAGGTAGGGGTCCACCTCGTACATGGCGCGCGCGGCGAGCTCCACCTTCGGCACGCCGAGGTCGGCGACGGAGGCGCGCAGCCGGTTCATGTTCGACAGGTCGAGCGCGTCGTAGTCGGCGAGCCGGAACGAGGTGCCGATGCTCTCCAGGACGAGCGTGAGCGCGCTCGTGCTCCCGACGGAGAGGCCCACCACGCCGACGCGCGCCGCGGACAGCGCGGACTGCTCCGCGTCGGTGATCTTGTGGCGGTTTCGATCGCTCCGGAGCTCCCGGAACGGCTCGACCGGGAGGACGTGCACGAGCGCGCCGCTCCACGGGAAGAAGACCCAGCGCCCGTACTCGTGCTCCGGGGCGCCATCGAGCAGCGCCGCGACGCGCGCCTCGATCTCGGGCGCGGGCAGCGCGCGGCCACGCGCGCGCGTCTGGACCAGCTCCACGAGCTGGAGCCGCAGCGCGTCGTGACGGCGATGCACGCGCCCGCTCGCCTCGAGCACCTCGAGCCGCGCGCGGTCCGCGGCGCGCGACAGATCCAGGATGTCGGGGCGCTCCATCAGACGCGCCTCGGGGCGGTGACCTCGTCGATGTGCTCGAGCAGGTCCGGGAGCAGGCGGCCGCTGACGAGCGTCATGTCGGCGAGGCCGAGGTCGCGCAGCGACTCCGGGACGGGCCGCTCGGACTGCTCCGCCTCCGCCAGCCAGACGAAGCGCTCGTGGCCGCGCTCGCGGTACCACGCCCGCGCCCCCTCGAGCAGGCTCTGGGTCGCCCCGTCGCCGCCCGGGCCGAGCGCGAAGATGCGCACGACGTCGAGCAGCCCGAAGAGATGCAGGCCCGGCTCGGCCGCCTCGACGACGGCCGCGGCCCGCAAGACACCGTGTCGGCGCGCGACGAGCACCGCGCGCTCTCGGCGCAGCCCGACCCGTGCCCACGCCTGCTGGATGGCGCGCAGATCGAAGCGCGCCTCGTCGAAGTCGAGCGCGTCCACGTAGGCGGCGGGGCGCTGCTCCGCGATCCCTTCGAGCAGCGCGCGAACCTCGCCCTCGCGGGCCGGGCCGACCTCGTAGCCGTCCGAGGCGAGCGGCGCGCCGTCGCTCTCGAGCTCGACCGCGCGGAAGCGGAGGATGCACGCCTCCCCCGTCGGCACGTGACGCTGCGCGAAGCGGTGCTGGGTGAGCCGCCCGATGGTGGCGTCCACCTGGTAGTGCGCCGCGAACCACCCGGGCTTGGCGTCGTGGCCGATGTGCTCGAACGCGTGGAGCAGCAGGTCGCGGAGGATGCGGCGCCGGGGCACCCCGTCGATGCGCTCGCCCGGGATCTTCGCCATCTGGAAGCCGAGCCAGCTCCCCGCGTAGGGGCGGAGGATCGCGGCCGAGGCGCAGATGCGCTCCTGCGACTTCCAGACGACGTGCCCGCCGAGCTCCGGCGCCTCCGCGAGCTTCTTCACGCCCGCGATGAAGGGGGCGCGGAGCGAATCGAACGAGGCGGGCGTGGCGTCGGAGAGGCTCAGGTACCCCGAGTCGACGTAGAGCGACCAGAGCGCCTCACCGAAGTCGCGGGCGAGCTCCGTGTTCGGGTGGAGGATGGTGCCGACGAGCTGCGTCCAGCGCTGCTGCGCGTCGTCGTCGACCGGCTCGATCGACAGGCCGCACGCGTGGCGTCCGCCGCGCAGGGCGGTCACCGAGCGGATCTCCCCGCGCAGCGACACCGCCTCGTCTTCCCCGAGTCCTTCACCGATCAGGGTGACCTCGAGGGCCAGCCCCTCGTGGAGCAGGTCCTCCTCGAGGACCGTCACGAAGCTGAGCCCCTGCCGGGCGACGTCGCGCACGGGCCGCTCGATGGTGCGTCCGAAGACCGGGTGGCGGAATCGCACGCGGTGGGTCTCCGGCGCGCTGGCGCGCGGGTTCTTGCGGTGGCGCACGCGCACGACCGCGGCCGGCATCCAGACCTCGAGCGAGCGCGCCTCGGGGTCGCACACCGCCTCGAGCACGGGGATCCAGTAGACCGACGAGTAGCCCTCGAGCTCGATGAAGTAGGGAGGCCGCGGCAGGGCGCCGCGCGACATGCGGAAGCGGACGTGGTCGCCGCCTTCGGTCTCGAACGCCACCGCGGTCACCTCGATGGGCTCCCCGTCGAGCGGGTGGATCCGTCCCACGCGGCGCTCCGCGACCAGGTTGTGGAAGAGGGCGCGGATGCGCTCGGGCTCGCTCACCGGCTCCCGCACCTCGGCCGGCGCGGGGCGCGTGTCCCGGTGCGGCTCGGAGTCGACGCGGGCCACCCGCAGCAGGTCGCGCGCCGCGTCTTCGTCGAGCGGGTCGAGGACGAGTCGCTGCGTCTCGCCGTGGCGGGCTCCGACCGTGGCGCCGAGGACCCGGGTGGCGCCGCGGCGGCTTCGCACGATCACCTGCGCCGCGCTCCCCACGGGCGCGCAGCCCGAGGCCTCGACGCGAAAGGTGAGCGCCTCCAGGCTCCAGTCGTCGAGGGGCCCGTCGACGCACCCGGAGGCCGTCTCGATCTCGACGAGGGCGCCGTGGCCGCCAAACGGTGTCGTCGACGGCGGGGCGGAGGGGAGAAGTGACCGTCGGTAAGGACGCTTGCGTGCCAGCTTGGGGAGGGTCTGCATGTCGCGCCCCCCTAACGGCCAGCCCAGTCTCGTTTTGAGGCCCCGCGTTCCATTTTGAGAACGAGGGCCCCGCGCCCCCGAATAACCGCGTTCGCGGACTTCCGTTTTTCCCTGAAATCACGCAAGGTGCGGTGCTGGATGGAAGACGCGGCCACAACGCCCGCCCTGCTTCGCGCCATCGTGCTCGCGCGGAAGCCGCAGTGGGTGCACCTCCTCCTCGACATCCTGGAGGGGCACGGCTTCTCGGCGCAGGGCTTCTCGGACCCCAACGCCGCCCTCGACAGCCTGCTGCGCAGCGCCCCTCAGCTGGTTGTGGTGACCGCGGGACCTGGCGAGGTCGAGGCGGCGGCGCGCTTCGCCTCGGTCCTACGCATGATGGGTGGCGCGCAGAGCTCCCGGCTCCTGTTGCTCGCGGGCGAGAACGCCTTCGTGCCCGACGAGGACGCCTTCGACGAGGTCGTGCGCGGCTCACTCGCGCGGGAGTCGGGCCGTCTGGCGCTCGACACCCGGGTGCGCCAGCTGCTGAGCGCCCGCAAGATCTCGGGCACCCGGCTGCGACGGGTCAGCGAGCGGCTACTCGCGGCGGCCGAGGAGCCCGCTCCGCAAGAGGAAGTAGAGCAGGGTGAGCAGTGAGCTGACCGCCGCGGCCACGTAGGTCCACGCGGCGGCCCGCAGCACCTCGGCCGCGCCCTCGTGCTCCTGCGGCGTCAGCAGCTGGCCCGTCTCGATGGCCGCGAGGGCGCGGCGGCTCGCGTCGAACTCCACCGGGAGCGTCACGAGCTGGAAGAGGACCACCAGCCCGAACAGCCCCAGGCCCACGATCGTGACGAGCTGACCGATCGCGCCGCCGACGAAGCCGCTCAAGAAGAAGCCGCCGATGATGATCGGGACGGCGACGGGCGAGGCGAATTGCACCGCCGGCACGAGGATGGAGCGCATCCCGAGGAAGGGATAGCTCCGCGCGTGCTGGATGGCGTGGCCCACCTCGTGCGCGGCGACGCCGGCCGCGCTGATGGAGCGGCCGTGGTAGACGTCGGGCGAGAGCCGCAGGGCCTTCTCACCCGGGCTGTAGTGGTCGCTCAAGAAGCCGTCGCTCGGCTCGATGCGCACGTCGCGGATGCCCTCTGTGCGGAGGATCTCCGCCGCGATCTCCGCGCCGCTGAGCCGGCGGCGGGTCGTGTGCTCCGAGTGACGGCGGAAGGTGCTCTTGACGCGCCACTGTGCCCAGAGCCCCAGCGCGAGGCCGGGCAGGGCCAGGGCGATGTAGAGGGGATCGATGAAGAACATGGTGGTGCCCAAAACGTAAGGCGGCGGCGGGGTCTGTCACTGGCGTCCGTTGACGCGCGCGCCCACCCCGTCTTGACTGTCACCGCTCGTGACCGCCGCCCCCATCCCCCAGCCCCCTCGCGTGACCCGCGCGCTGACCGCGCCCGTGCGGGGGCTCGATCGGCTCCGATGGCTCTGGCTCAAGGCGCTCGGCCCCCTCGCCAAGCCGCTGGTCCGCCGCCGCGAGCTCCGGGTGGCCGTGGCGGGGACCAGCTTGATCGGGCTCGCGCTGCTCGGCGCGATCTTCCTCCCGATGTGGCTGCTCGCGCTCGGTCCGATCGTGTGGGGCGTGCCGCACGTGCTGGGCGACGTCCGCTATCTGTGGGTCCGGCCGGGGCATCACCGGCGACTGGCCCTCTCCGCCGCGGTGGGCGTGTCGCTCCTGATCCTCTCGGTGACCGCCCACCCGTCGTGGGGGTTCGCGTCGGCGGGGCTGGCCGCGCTCCTGGCGCGCGGGGCGTGGTGGAAGAAGGCGCTGGCCGCCGCGGTGGCCGTGGGGCTCGTCTGGGTCGCGTGGCGGCACTCGTTCTGGACCGCGGTGGTCTTCGCGCACGCGCACAACCTGATCGGCGTGGCGCTGTGGTGGAGCTGGCGGCGGCGCATGGGGCGGCTGCACTGGCTGCCCCTCGCGGCGTTCGTGGCCGGCGGCGCGCTGCTCCTCAGCGGCTGGATCGACCCGCTCCTCTACTGGGCGGGCGCGCTCGATCCGCGACCCTCGGGCCTCGACGTCTACTACCACCTCGGCGCGCTCGCCCCCGCCGTGCCGGGCATGCTCGCGGTCCGCCTGGTGCTGCTGTTCTGCTTCGCGCAGTCCGTCCACTACGCGGTCTGGGTGCGCCTCGTCCCCGAGGAGGACCGGCCCCGGGAGACGCCGCGCACCTTCGCGGCCACGCTGCGCGCGCTGCGAGCGGACTTCGGCGCGCCGCTGCTGGCGCTCGCCTTCCTGGCCGCCGTCGGCCTCGCGGGCTGGGCCGCGTGGGACGTCTTCGCGGCGCGGCACGGCTACCTGCGCGCGGTGCTCTTCCACGGTCACCTCGAGCTGGTCGCGGCGGCGCTCCTGTTCGTCGAGGGGACCCGCCCGCGCGGCGCCACCGAGCGCGCTGGGCAGCCCGCGCCCACGCGAGACGCGGCGTGATCACCAGCTGGATCCGCGCGTTCCTGCTCACGCAGATGATCGAGATCCCGATCCACGCGCAGGCGCCCGGGCTCGCCTTGCCGTGGCGCCGTCGCCTCGCGGTCGCCTTCGCCGCGAGCGCCATGACCCACCCGATGGTGTGGTTCGTGATCCCCGGGCTCGTCTTCGAGCTGCGCCCGACGGGGGACTACGCCACGAACTGGTGGATCCACGTGGCGATCAGCGAGGTCTTCGCCGTGGTCGCGGAGGGCCTCTGGCTGTCCGCCTTCGGCGTGCGCTTGCCGAAGGCCCTGGCGTGGTCGCTCTTCGCCAACCTGGTGAGCTTCTCGGCCGGGCTGTTTTGCTACGAGGTCCTGGGCTGGTGAGCGGACGGGCGCTTGGCTTCTCGGAGGCTTTGCGCGAGATTGAAGACCGTGAGGTTCGTGTTTCCGCTCCTGATCTGCGCGGCCGGCATGGCGCCGGGCGCCGCCGTCGCGCAGTGCGCCGCCGACGAGGCGCCCTCCGTCGGGGTGGTGCTGCGCCGCTGCACGGACGGAGACGTCCGCTGGGTCGAGGTCGTGGCGGACCTTGCGTCCGCGGACGTCGGAGCCCGCGTGTCGCGACCGATGGAGCGCGGCGCGGTGGTCGAGGAGTGGGCCGGCGCGGTGGTCTCGGGGGCGGCGATCGCGGTGCCCGCGGGGCCGTTCCGGTTCGCGGATCTCGAGCCGGTGGGGCTCACGGTCGGCGACGGAGAGCACTGGGGGACCACCACGGACTCCCCGGGGCTCGGCGTGCTCGCGCTCGACGCGCGCCAGGCGGGCGTGCTCGCCCCCGCCGAGCAGGTGGTGCCGGTGGAGCCCTGGATGCACGACGTGCTCTCCGGCGTCTCGATCGTGCGCGACGGCGTCGCCCTGGCCTGTCGCGACGAGGGCTGCGCCGCCGCGCCACGCACGGGCGTCGGGCTGAGCGAGGACGGGCGCTCCCTCGTGATCGTGGCCGCGGCCGGCTGGGTGGCCGACGCGCCCGGCGTGGGAGACGGGCAGCTGGGCCAGCTCCTCGCGGCGGCGGGCGCGCACGACGCCGTGCGGGTCGCCGAGGGCGCCACGAGCACGATGTGGGCGCGCGGAGAGGGGCTCGTCATGCCCTCGAGCGACGGCGCGTCGCGGGCGAGCGCCGCGTTCCTGGCCGTGGTGGACCTGAGCGCGGGCGTGACCGGGCGCCTCGTCGGAGTGGTCGAGCGCATGGAGGACAACCGCGCGCTCGTCGCGGCGCGGATCCGGGTCGAGACCAGCGACGGAACGCTCGCGGCGGAGGGCGGCACGCTCACCGACCGCGCGTACTGGACGTTCACGCTGCCCGCGCGGGACTACGTCGTGCGGGCCACGGTGGCGGGCTTCCGCACCAGCTGCCGGGTGTGCACGGTCGAGGCGGGCGGCGAGTCCTGGTGCAGCCAGTTCATGGTGCGCGGGGAGGGCATGGAGACCTGCGCCCCGCCGCCGCGCGGACGGGACGCCGGCCCGTGGCCCGCCGGCGACGCGGGCCGACCCGTCGACGGCTCGGTCGAGCCCCCGCCGCCTGGGGGCTGCGCGATCGGCGCGACCGCGCCGCGGCCCGGCGCGGTCTGGCTCCTTCTGCTCTCGACGCTCCTCCTGGGGCTGCGCCGACGCTGACGCGCGTGCTACGACCGGAGCGCGCATGAGCTCCGGAACGCAGCGCTTGGGTCCCGAGACCGGCATGCTCGGGACCGATCCCGGGGGCGCGCTGGTCCTCCGGCGCGTGCTCGTCCGCGTGGTGTCCGGCGACGACCGCGGCGTCGAGCGCGTCCTCGAGGCCGGCACGATCCTCGTGGGCAGCCACCCCGACGCGGATCTCACCATCCGCGACTCGACCGTCTCCCGCTACCACGCGGAGCTGGCGCTCCTGCCCGAGGGCGTCCGGGTGCGCGACCTGAAGTCCACCAACGGCACGTTCGTGGGCGACTCGCGCGTGGAGTCCATCGTGGTCTCGCCCGGCTCCGAGATCCGGCTCGGGCGCACGCGCGTCGAGCTGCTCCCGGCCGACGTGCCCATCCCCGACGCGCCGTCCGAGCGCGTCCGCTTCGGCCGGCTCGTGGGCGCGAGCGCCCCCATGCGGCGCCTCTACGGGATGCTCGAGCGGGTGACGACGACCGACGCGCCCGTGCTGATCTTCGGCGAGGCCGGGGTCGGCAAGAACGAGGCGGCGCGCGCCGTGCACGATCTGTCGCCGCGCCGGGCCGCGCCCCTCGTCGAGCTGGATCTGCGCGCGGGCATCGCGCCCGAGGCGGTCCTCGAGGAGCTCGAGCGGGCCGCGGGGGGGACGGCGGTCCTCGACCGCGTCGACGAGGCGCCCAAGCAAGTGCAGGACGCGCTCGCGGTCGCGCTCGACAAGCGTGAGCGAGGGCAGATCGACGTGCGCCCCATCGCGCTCGCGCGCGGCGACCTGCGGGAGCACGTCGAGGCGGGCACGCTGCGGCGCGATCTCTGGTTCTCGCTCGCCGCGGTGCGCGTCGAGGTCCCGCCGCTCCGGGATCGCCGCGAGGACCTCCCCCGCCTCGTGCAGGATCTCATCCGCGACATCGGCTACCCGGACGTCGACTTGACGCCGTCCGAGCTCGGGCTGCTCCGCGCGCACGACTTCCCTGGCAACGTGCGCGAGCTCCGCCGCATGATCGAGGAGACCCTGCTCACGAGCGACCGCGCGAGCGTGCCGCCCGCCCCGCAGCAGGTCGCGGTGACCGAAGACCTCGTGCAGCTCCCGTTCAAGCGCGCGAAAGAGAAGTTGCTGGACGCGTTCGAGAAGCGGTACGTGATGACCCTGCTCGAGCGGCACGACGGCAACGTCTCGCGGGCCGCGCAGGAGGCGGGCGTGGACCGCAACCACCTCGCGCGCCTGGCCAAGAAGCACTCGCTGCGCTGAGCCCCGTCCGCGGCGGAGACTCGATGGGAGTCACCACGGGGTGGGATTGACACCCCCCGGCGGGACGTAGGTGTTCGCAGGGGGGACACATGAAGAGACGGCTGAAGGTGATCGGCCGCGCGGGCGGGCCTACGTCCAGCGCGAATCCGGCGGACGCGCCTCGCTGGGGGACCGGGCTGCCGCGATCGTTCACGGTCGACGCGCCCGACGGCGCCGCGCCGCGGAGCGTTCGTGAGCTGAAGGACGCGATCCGTGCTCGCGCCCCGAACCTCTGGAAGACGGTGCGCGAGCATCGGCACATGGCCGCGGACCTCGGCGAGCAGGTGCGGACCCACGGGCTGCGCGGGGTGACCAAGCCGCTGCGGTCCATCGCGTCGCAGGCGCGCCCGTCGCGTGACGAGCGCTCCTCGCGCGTCTGGCTCGATCTCGGTGACTTCGGGGACCTGATCGACTTCGACGACGCCGGCACCTTCCAGGACCACGGCCTCGGGCTGCTCCGCACCATCCTGAAGCAGGCCGGGGTGTCGACCGATCTCGCGTCGACGCGCACCGTGCGCACCTGGGAGGGCGTGCGTCGTCAGCTGCGCGGCTACGACATGCTCATCATGAACGTGCGCAGCTACACGTACTCCCAGGCCGTGCGCGCGGCGGGGATCTTCAAGGAGCTGAACCCGAACGGGCGCGTGGTGACCGGAGGCATGCACGCCGCGGTGTCGCCCGACGAGATGATCGCGACCGAGGTCTTCGATCACGTCTGCACGGGGCCGGGCGAGAAGCTCATCGTCGACCTCGTCACGCGGCCCGAGACCTTCCCCCGCGTCTTCGAAGGCAAGGGCGCGTCGTCGATGGCGGAGTGGCCCAACATCGACCGCACGCTCTGGCCCAGGCCCGCGTCGCTGCGCCTCAAGTACAAGGCCCAGTGGCCGCTCGAGCCGGGGCTCGGCTGGGGCCCGCGCCCGGTCGCGACGGTGCTCACGAGCCGCGTGTGCCCGTGGCAGTGCAGCTTCTGCAACGAGAGCTCCTACATCCCGAACATGGGCCGCCGGCCGGTCGAGCAGGTCATCGACGAGCTGAACGCCCTCGACGACGAGTACGGGGTCGCGAGCGTGGTCATTCACGACTCGATGTTCTTCCAGCACCCGAGCTGGCTGAAGAAGTGGCTGGAGCTCTACCCGAAGCGCGCGAACCAGACCTGGCCGTACTGGGCCGCGGGCCGCGCGGACACGGTGTGCGAGTGGCCGGAGCTCTTCGAGCGGATCGTGCGTGAGACCAACTGGCGGACCGTCTCCATCGGCTTCGAGTCCGGCAGCGATCCCGTGCTGCGCATGCTCAACAAGCAGGTCACCGAGGCGGAGAACGCGTTCACCATCGACCTCATCAACCGCATCGGGGACGAGCAGGAGCGCGCGGGCGAGGAGCCGGTGAAGCTCTGGTCCAACGTCATGCTCGCCATCCCCGGCGAGCGCCCCATCGACGCCATCAAGACGGTGCGCATGGTCAAGACCATGAAGCGCGGCACACCGTCGATCGCGTTCTACGCGCCGTACCCGGGCTCCGCGCTCGGCCACCAGCTGATCGCCGAGAACAAGAACCTCATCCAGGGCGATCACGAGCGAAACCCGCACGACGAGAAGGTCGCGGGCGTCGACTACGACTTCTACCGAGATCTCCTGCAGGGGCGGCACGACGCGTGGATCGCGCGCGGGCTCTCGGCCGAGGACCGCAACCGCCCGATTCGACTCAACTGGGGCGGCACCCTCGCCGACCTCGTCCAGAAGGCATGATCATGAGCAGCTTCCGACACCGACACCGACTCTACCTGTTCGCGCTCCGCTCCGGCGGCCGAAAGCTCAGCTGGGGCAAGAGCCCGGAGGACGCCCTCGAGGTGCTCCGGCTCCGCCTCACGCCCGATGAGGAGGCCGAGATCGAGGCGGAGGACGTCCTCGAGATCCCGCAGCGTCAGATGCAGAAGTACGTGCATCTGCTCCGCTGACGGAGCGCGGCGTCAGGGCAGCTCGACGCGCCCGGGGGGCAAGGTCCCGCTGGGCGCGCTCTGACCCGACGAGACCCCGAGCGCCACGCCGAGCACGATGGCCAGCGCGACGCCCCCTCCGATCGCGGTCCACAGCCACCACTCGGTGAGCACGGAGCCGCTCTCCTCGAGCGTCACCGGGAGCGCGAGCGGGGCGAGCGGAGAGCCGGCGCGCGCGACGACCCGCTCGCTCTCGTCCCGGCCCAGCGCGTAGAGCTCGAGCTGGTCGCTCCGCGGGCGCGCGGGCAGGGTCAGCGTGAACGTCGCGTCCCCCTCGGGGGCGGCGTCGAGACCGGTCCAGGCCTGCCCCTCCGCGCCGCGCCAGAAGAGGCGCACCCGCCGGATGGCGGCGGGGGGAGACACCCGGAAGCGGAGCGGCAGATCCTCGCCCACGCGCCCCGCCCGCGGCAGCTCCGCGCGGAGCTGCACGTCGGGATCGAGCGCGGCGTCCGGGACCAGCTCGGCCCGGACCCGCGCCACGAAGCGCGCGATCTTCGGGGACCCGGTCGGCTCGCGCACCGGGTGATAGGGATCGATGGCGAACAGCTCCTCGAAGGTCTCGCGCGCCTCGCGGTCGCGGTCGAGGATCACGTAGGTGGCGCCAAGCACCTCGAGCGCCTCCGCGCGCTGGGCGTCGGTGGCCGTCTCGCTCGCGAGGGCGCGGCGAAGCACGTCGATCGCGTCGAGATACTCGAGCTCGCGGTAGCGCGCGCGCCCCTCCTCGATGAGCCGCCCGATCTCCGCGTCCTGCGCCGCGGCGACGGCGGTCGGCCCGACGAGGAGCGCCGCGGTCACGAGCGCGGCCGCCAGCCATGGCGTGAGCCTCAGGGGCGCCACAGCCACACCTCGCCCTCGGGCGTCGTCAGCGCCAGCTCGCGCAGCCCGTCCCCGTCGAAGTCGCCGACCGCGGCGTCCACGCTGGTGGGCCAGCTCTCGACGTAGGGCACGAGCGCCCCGTCACGCAGGCTGGCCACCGCGACGCTGCCGTCCGCGCCGATGAGGATGATCTCGTCCGCGCAGTCGCCGTCGACGTCCCCCGTGGCCACGACCGCGATGTCGACCGCGATCGCGAGCGGGCCGCCGCGGAGCTCCAGCAGCCCGTCGCCCCGGTTGACGCTCAGCCGCGCCTCGTCGCCCAGGCTCGTCACGAGGTCCACCGCCCCGTCGCCGTCCGCGTCGAGCGCGGCCATCGGCCCCGTCGCGCTCGCGGCCGCGGCGGGGAGCGCGTCGGGCCGCTCGTCGAGCGCGCCGTCGCCCCCGAGGAAGAAGCGCGTGCCCGCCGCGCCGCTGGCGACCACGTCGTCCCGCCCGTCTCCGTCGAAGTCCTCGACGCGCACGCGATCGAAGGTGCCGGCGACGGTCCGCGCGACCCCACCCCCGAGGGGCGCGATGCTCAGCCCCTCCGCGTCGACCCGCGCGAGCGCCGCGACCCCGGTCGGGGAGCCGGCCACCGCGTCACGCGCCGGGGGGAGGGCGCCCGAGGGCGTGGGCGCGACCGCGACGGCGTCGACGGTGCGCGTCTCGTCGTCGCCGACCACCACGCCGTCGATCGCGCAGTCGCCGTCCAGGTCGGCGAGCGTGGCCAGCCGCGCGCCCGGGCTGACCGACGCGACGATCCGGCTCTCCGCGCCGCGGCCGAAGACGTGGATCGATCCGTCGCCGGCCACGCCGAGCAGCTCGTCTCGTCCGTCGCCGTCCGCGTCCCCGGCCACGACCCGCGCCACGTCGCCCGCGCCGATCCGGCCGGACGCCTCGAGCGGCAGGGGGCCCTCCGGGTCGAACGGGGCGCAGCGCGCGACGCGGAGGGTGCGCTCGGTCAGCGCGTCGGCCAGCGGGATCCGCGCCCGCCGCTCGCCCACGATGGCCCCGCCGCGTAGGATCCGGGCGCCGATTACCACCTCCTCGGAGACGCGCGCGCCCGCGACGAAGGTGAGCGAGCCCGAGGGGGGCAGGAGCGCGCCGCGATCGGTCGGATAGCGCTGCTGGAAGACCTGCTCGCCGTCGCCGAAGGCCCAGACACACATCCCGTCGCCGCTGCGCTCCGCGACGAGCTCCACGCGCGCCGCCCGCTCCGACGCGCACGCGGCGGCGGAGACCGCCACCCACAAGGAGAGAGACGCGAGGGCGAGGCGACGCGACGGGTGGAGCGGACGACGGCCCACCGAGCGGTCCTAACATGGCCGAGCCGTCAGCGTCCTATACTCTCCGGCCGGTGGCAGAGACCCCCCAGGACCCCGCGAGCGACGGAGGCGGGCTGACGCTCGGGCCGTACCGGCTCGTCAAGCGGCTGGCGGTCGGGGGCATGGCGGAGATCTTCCTCGCGCGTCGCGAGGGGCCCGAGGGCTTCGCGCGCGAGCTGGTGGTCAAGCGGATCCTCCCCCACCTCTGCGCGGACGAGGAGTTCGTCCAGATGTTCCTGGACGAGGCGCGGCTCGCGGCGAAGCTGCACCACCCGAACGTGGTCCACGTCTACGACTTCGGGCACGCGGACGAGTCCTACTACCTCGCGATGGAGCTGGTGCGCGGGGTGGATCTGCGCGCCCTGGTGGATCGGGCCGCGGCGCTGTCGGAGCGCGGTGGCGCCCAGTTCGGCGCGCCCACGCGCGGCATGCCTCCCCACCACGCGGCCAAGATCGTGAGCTTCGTCTGCGAGGGGCTGGCGCACGCGCACGCGCTGCCGCTCGACGACGGAAACGAGGGCGTCGTGCACCGCGACGTGACGCCGTCCAACGTGCTCATCAGCTTCGATGGAGCGGTGAAGCTCGCCGACTTCGGCATCGCGAAGGCGCAGGAGGGATTGGACCGGCGCGATCCCACCGGGCACGGCGTGGTGAAGGGCAAGTACGCGTACCTGTCTCCCGAGCAGGCGCGCGGCGAGCCGCTCGACGCGCGCAGCGATCTCTTCAATGTCGGCATCCTGCTCTTCGAGTGCCTGCTGGGGGAGCCGCTCTTTCCACAGCACGATCTCCACGCCGCCAAGCGCCTCGCCGCGCGCGGGGAGGTCCCGGAGCTGCAGCGCCTCTCGCGCGTCCCGCCGCCGCTGGCGCGCGTAGTCCGTCGGGCGCTCTCGGCCCGCCGCGCGGACCGCTACGAGAGCGCGCTGAGCCTGCGCGCCGAGCTCGAGGCGTTTCTCCGCGCCCACCCCGAGCCGTCCGACGCGGTGGAGCTGGGCCGGTACGCCCGCGCGCTCTTCCCCGACGTGATCGCCGACGACAAGCCGCGCGCCGCGGGCACGGTGCCCGCCACCGCCCCGGTCACCGCGGTGCTCACACCCGTGACCCCGCCGGGGAGCCTGCCCCCCGGATCCCGCCCGCCTTCGAGCGGGTCCCGCCGCGGGTCGAGCTCCGCGAGGCCCCATGCGCGCGGCCGACCGCGCCGGAGCGCGCGCGCCCTCGTCGCGCTCGCGATCGGCAGCGTGCTGCTGGGCGCGGGCGCCGCCACGGGCTGGTTCCTCTGGCAGACCGGGTCGGGCCAGCCTCCCGCGGCGCCGAGCGCGCCGCCGCGAGACCCGGCGCTCACCCCGCCTCCGGCCGCGACGCCGCGCGGACAGCTCCGCGTGAGCACCGACCCGCCCGGGGCGGAGGTGCGCGTCGACGGCGTCGTCGTCGGACTGTCCCCGCTGGTTCACGAGGTCGACGCCGAGCGCGCCCACGTCGTGGAGGTGAGCGCCGCGGACGACTCGGTCTCCGGGCGGCGCGAGGTGGTGCTCGCCGCGGACGAGATCCGCGAGGTGCGCTTCGAGGGCGGGGCGCCCCCGAGGGGCCGGCTCCGCGTGCTGTCCTCGCCGGGCGGAGCGACGGTGCGCATCGACGGCGCCCTCGCGGGGACGACGCCGCTCGAGGCGTACGTCGCGCCCGGACGTCACGAGGTGCGCGCGAGCCTGGACGGCTTCGAGGACGCCGAGGACGAGGTGGAGCTGTCGGGCCCCGAGGAGACCGCCGTCCTCTCGTTCGCCCTGACCGCCGAGCCCCGTGACCGCGCGCCCCCCGAGCGGCCGCGCGGCGCGGGCGTGTTGATGATCTCCACCACGCCGTGGTCGGAGGTCTATCTCGGCGGGCGTCACCTCGGGACCACCCCGCTCGCCAACGTGCGGCTCCCCGCCGGGCGCCACGTGCTGAGCCTCCGGCACCCTGGGCGGCCGGCGCGGCGCCACCCGGTGTCCATCCGCGCGGGCCGCACCACCCGCGTCCGCCTGGCGCTCTGACGGAGGTCCGCCGCCCCCCGGGGTCTGGTATGGTCCCGCGATGCGAACGTTGGTGCTCGGATTGACGATCCTCGCGACCGCCTGCGGCGGCGCCTCCACGTCCAACGCTACGCCGACCGCCGCCGCGTCGACGGCGCCCGGCAACCCGCGGCCGGGCGGCCCGGTGGACCTGGTGGCGCTCGTGCCGGCGGAGGCGGTCGTCGCGCTGCACGCCGACCTCTCGATGGTGCGCCAGGATCCGGCGCGCTACGCGCGGATCAGCGGGGAGCTCGCGACGCACCTCGGGCTGACGGCCGAGTCCGAGACGCTGCGCGCGCTGCTCGATCGCACCGACGCCGCGGTCGGCGCGTTCTTGCCCGACCCCGGCGTGCCGTCGGGGCAAGGCGGCATGCTCGTGTTCACGGGTCGCTACGGCGCCGACGACTTCGAGCGCGCGCTCGCCATCGCGGCCGCGCGTCACGGCAGCACGCCGCCCCCGACCACCGGCCCGAGCGGTCGCGCCGTGTACGCGCTGGGCGACGCCACGCTCGCGGAGATCGACGAGTGGACGTGGGCGCTCGGGCAGGGTCCGGCCGCGCGCGCTCACCTCGCCCAGGTGGCGCTCGGCGGCCCGCGCGTCTTCCCCCACTCCTTGCTCGAGTTCGGCCCGCGGATCGGCCTGCCGAACGGCAGCGCCCAGGCCTGGGCCGATCAGAACAGCCCCGTCGGGGTGGACATGGTCGGGCTGGTGTTCGCGGGGGAGAACCCGCAGATGGTTCAGAACTTCGTCGCGACCGTGCAGCGGCATCTCGGCATCTGAGGCGAAGCCTGGGCATCCGCGGCGCATCCGTAAATACTTCCGTAAGTGGATGAGGAGTCGGACCTGGACCGCGATCGCATCCCCGACGCGAGGGATGGGCTGACCCGCGTCGAGCGCGTGATCCTGTGGCAGCTGCACGAGGCCCAGAAGGAGCGCCCCGGCCGGAGCGTGCCCACCGCCCTGCTCTACGGCCGGGTGGTCGAGCACGTGAACATCTCCGTCTCCGAGCTCCAGCGCATCCTGCAGCGGTTGACGGGCAACGGGGCGTGACCGATCCCCTCGAAGCCGAGGCCGTCCGGGTCTATCGCCGCTACGCCCTCGAGATCGTCGAGGGGCTGGGCTTCTGTCCTTACGCGGAGCGCGCCCGCGCCGACGGCCACACCCGCGAGGTGCCGATCGGCGCGGCCATCCCCACCGACGACGAGGTGCTCGGGGTCATCGAGGCCATCGCGGACGACCCGGAGGTGGAGGTCGGCTTCGTCCTGTTCCCGCGCGTGACGCTGAGCCGCCCCAAGCTCGGGCGCTGGGTCGAGCACCTCCGCAAGGCGCACGCGGCGCTGCGGGGAGGCACCCCCGTCCTCGCCATCGAGGGCTTCCACCCCGAGGCCGAGGCGGACCTCTCGTGCCCCGAGCGGCTCACGCCCTTCGTGCGCCGCACGCCCGATCCCACGCTCCAGCTCACCCGGCTCGACGTGCTCGATCGCATCCGGCGCGGGAGCCCGACAGGGACCGCGTTCTTCGATCCGGACGCGATGGATCTGGGCGCCCTCCTCGACGCGCCGACCAAGCGCCCGCTGCACGAGCGCATCGCGGAGATCAACCACGAGGCGGTCTGCCGGCTCGGGGCCGACGCCGTCCGCGCACGGATGGACGCGATCCTCGCCGACCGCGACGCCACCTATCGGCGCCTCGATCCGGACGCGCCGCTGCGCGCTACTCCTGCGCCTGCGTAGCGGTCTCGGGCGTGCCCGCAGCCGGCTCATCCGTCCCGCCGAAGAGCCAGATGAGGGCCACGAACCCGCCGACCAGCATCGACACCACGATGGCCGCGGCCGCGACGAGGAGCCGCGAGGTGATCGCCGAGCGGCGCTGGTGCTCGGTCGGCGCGAGCACCTGCGCGGGCAGCGCGGCCGGGACGGGGACCGCGATCGGCGCGCGTCGCGGGACCGTGGGGAGGTCGTCGGTCTCGGTGTCGTGCGACGACGCGTTGGCGAGCCGCTGCGCGCGGTAGGCCTCGAGCACGCCCGGGGGGACGTCGCCGACCACCGTCGGATCCGCGTCGTCCTCGGTCGGCGCCGCGGCCACCGCCGCCTCGAGCTCCGCGCTCATCTCGCTCGAGCGCTGCTGGATGGCGCTCGGGCTGCCCGGGCGGGTGTGGCTCCCGTCGCCGGCCGCGTCGTCCTCGGCGCTGTCGTCCAGCTCGTCGATGTCGAAGAGCGCGAGGTCCGAGTGCACGGTCATGATGTCGACCGCGCTCTCCGTGGTGTCCTCCTCTCGCCCGCGCTCCTCGAGCTCCGTGAGGGTGACCCGGAGCTGCTCCGCCTGGAGGAGCTTGCTGACCTCCTCCGGCAGCTCGTGGCGCACCTCCTCGAGCTCGTCTCCGACCACCGAGAGCATCAGCTCGGCCAGGTGCGCGCTGTCGAGCCCCATCGAGCGCGGCACCGCCCGGGCGAGCATGCGTCGGAAGACCTTGGCGCTCTTGGGGCGGTCGTCGGCGTCGGGCGCGAGCGCCGCGAGCACGACCTCGTCCAGCTCCTTGGAGATCTCGGAGACGTAGCGACTCGGCGGCTCGATCTTGGGGTCGCGCACCTTGAGCAAGATCTCGAACTCGGTCTTGCCCGCGAAGAGCCGACGCATGGTCAGCATCTCCCAGAGCACGATGCCGAGCGAGTAGACGTCGCTCCGGCGATCCACGAGCCCGGTCGTCGCCTGCTCGGGCGGCATGTAGCGCACCTTGCCCTTGAGCATGGCGACGTTCGTCTCCTCGCTCCGGAGGCGCGCCTTCGCCACGCCGAAGTCGATGAGCTTCACGTGGCCCTTGTGGCTCAGCAGGATGTTCTGCGGGCTGACGTCGCGGTGGACCAGGCTGACCAGCTCGCCGCCGTCGTCCGTGGTCTCGTGCGCCGCGTGCAGGCCCTCGGCCACGCGCGCCGCGATCGCCACCGCGACCAGCGGGCTCAGCCGCCGCTTCATCTTGCCGAGCACCCGCATCAGCTGCGCGAGCGAGCAGCCGTGCACGTACTCCATGACGAGGAAGTAGGTCTCGTCCAGCTGTCCCAGGTCCTCGACGTGCACCACGTTCGGGTGATCGATGCGCGCCGAGAGCAGGGCCTCGTCGAGGAACATGCGCACGAGGTGCTCGTCTTCGGCGTGCCGCGGGTGCACCACCTTGATGGCGACGAGCCGCTTGAAGCCCGCCGCCCCCTCGCGCCGGGCCAGGTACAGGTCCGCCATGCCGCCCGAGCGCAGATGCGCCAGGACCCGGTAGCTGCCCAGGACGTCGCCGGTTGCGAACAAGCTCCCGGACAGTATCGCCCCTCGGCGCCCTTCTGTGAAAGGGGGCTGTAAGGGCCGTGATCGCGCGCGGTGCTAGCGCTCGTAGCCGCGCAGGATCCGCTTCGCGACGCTGATCTTGTGGACCTCGTCGGGCCCGTCGTAGATGCGCGCCGCGCGCTCCTCCCGGTACCAGAAGGCGAGCAGCGTGTCGTCGGTCATGCCGAGCGCGCCGTGGACCTGGAGCGCGCGGTCCACCACGCGCTGCATCACCCCGGCCACGTGGAACTTGATGAGCGAGATCTCGTTCTTCGCCGCGAAGGTGCCGTGCCGATCGATCATCTCGGCGGTGTGCAGCACCATCAGGCGCGCCGCGTCGATCTCGGCGCGGCTCTCCGCGATCCACGCCTGCACGATCTGCCGCGTGCCCAGGGTCTTGCCCGGCGCGATCTCGCGCGAGGCGGCGCGGCGGCACATCAGCTCGAACGAGCGCTCACAGATGCCGATCCACCGCATGCAGTGGTGAATGCGCCCCGGCCCGAGTCGGGTCTGGGCGAGCATGAAGCCGGAGCCCTCGGGGCCGAGCCGGTTGTCCTGCGGCACGCGCACCCCCGTCAGGCGCACCTCGCTGTGGCTCGCCCAGCCGCCGCCGGGGTGCCCCATCACCGAGATGTTGCGCACGATCTCGAAGCCGGGCGCGTCGCAGGGGACGAGGATCTGCGAGGCGCGCGCGTGCGGCTCGCCCTCGGGATCCGTCACCGCCATCACGATGGCGAACGACGCGCCGTCGGCGGAGGTGGTGAACCACTTGTGGCCGTCGATGACGTAGTCGTCGCCGTCCTGGCGCGCGACGGTGCTCATCCACACGGGGTTGCTGCCCGCGTGCTCCGGCTCGGTCATGGCGAAGCAGCTGCGCGCCTCCCCGCGCACCAGCGGCCCGAGGAAGCGCTCCTTCTGCGCGTCGGTGCCGGCGTGGATGAGCAGCTCCATGTTGCCCACGTCCGGCGCCTGCGAGTGGAACGCGTAGTGCCCGATCGGCGTGCGACCGAGGACCTCGGAGACGTAGGCGAAGTCCATGAGCGGCATGCCCATGCCTCCGTGCTCCGCCTGCAGGAACGGCGCCCAGAGGCCCGCCTCCTTCACCTTCCTCCGTTTCTCCTCGAGGTCGGGCACGCAGGCCACGAAGCCCTCGCTCAGGAGCTTCGGCTCGAGCGGCAGCAGCTCGTCGTCGACGAAGCGGCGGATGCGGTCGAGCTGCTCTCTCAGCTCGGGGCGAGGTTCGAATCCCATGCGCAAAAGCTAGTACGTCCCGCCGGAGGAGACGACCGTATACTCCGCGCACGTGGCCGGACCGACGAGCAGTCTCCAGAGACACGAGCGCCTCCGTGGCGTGCAGGTGGCCAAGGCCATCCTGCGGGACGCCTTCGGGCTCGAGCTGACGATGGTGGACCCGCGCGGCCCGCTCGACCATCAGCGCGGCGGGGTCATGACGGGCAGCAACGAGCTCTGCCGCGCGGTGCTCTTCTCGCGCGACGGCTTCGAGCGCTGCGACGCCTTCTACCGCGGGGTCGGCGCAGAGACGGAGAGCGTCACGCGGCCTTGTCACCTCGGGCTGCTCGCCGTCGCCGAGCCCGTGATCGCGAACGGGGAGCCGCTCGGCCTCCTCGTCGCGTCGGGCTTCGTCGATCCCCGCAGCCGCGTCGCGCCTCCCCCCGAGGCGGCGACCCTGGCGCGCGCCGTGGCGGACCTCGACCCCCATCACCCCGACCCCGGCGGGCTCGTGCGCAGCCTCCCGGTGATCGCCGGGGACCGGACCTCGGTGGTGCGGAAGATCCTGCGCGTGGCCGCGGCGGAGATCGTCGCCCGCGAGGAGCAGGTCCGCGACGCGCTCGAGTCCGGGGACGAGCTGCCCGGCCTCTGGGGCATGGTCGGCGCGTCGCCCGCGATGCGCGAGCTCTTCGAGCTGCTCAGCCGCGTGGTCCAGAGCGACGCGACCGTGCTGATCGCGGGGGAGAGCGGCACGGGCAAGGAGCTGGTCGCCCGCGCGCTCCACGAGCGAGGCCCTCGCGCCGGCCGTCCGTTCATCGCCGCCAACTGCGGCGCCATGGCCGAGGACGTGCTCGAGTCGACCCTCTTCGGGCACGTGCGCGGCGCGTTCAGCGGCGCCATCCGCGCCAGCGGCGGGCTCTTCGGCGCGGCCGACGGGGGCAGCCTGTTCCTGGACGAGGTGGGCGAGATGTCGCCGGCCATGCAGGTGAAGCTCCTGCGCGTCTTGCAGGACGGGCACTACCTCCCGGTGGGCGGCACCGAGGCGCGCGAGGCGAACGTGCGCGTCATCGCGGCGAGTCACCGTGATCTCTCGCAGATGGTGGCCGCGGGCACGTTCCGCCAGGACCTCTTCTACCGGCTCCACGTGCTGACCTTGAAGCTCCCCGCGCTGCGGGATCGGCCCGGCGACCTGGAGCTCCTGCTCGCGCGCTTCACCCGCGACATCGACGGGGTCCCCCCGCGCATCGGCAAGGCGGCGTGGCGGTGCCTCGAGCGCTACCGCTGGCCGGGCAACGTGCGCGAGCTGCGGGCGGAGGTGGAGCGCTGGGCGGTCGCCGCGTCGGGCGAGCCCGAGGTCGGGCCCGAGCACCTCTCCGCCGCGGTGCGGGAGGCGGGCGGCTACGCGGGCGAGAGCGGCGGCGAGGCGGCGGCCGCGGCGGCGGCGGGGCAGGGCTCGCTCGCGGCGGCGGTCGAGGCCCTGGAGCGCGCGATCATCGTGCGCGGTCTGGAGCGGACGGACGGCAACCGAACCCAGCTCGCGAAGGATCTCGGCATCAGCCGCACCACGCTGAACGACCGCCTCAAGAAGTTCGGCCTCAGCTGACGTCCGCCGTCAGAGCCCGTCGCAGCCCTGGAAGACGAACTCCACGAAGCCCGAGCTGGTGGCGGACGTGACGTCGCGGAGCCGGGTCGCGTCGCGCTCGGCCGGCATGGCCTCGCAGCGGAGCTCCCCCGTGAGGCTCGGGAAGCCCTCGTTCTCGCTGATGTCGAGCCGCTGGAACTGGCAGGCGCGCTCGGCGGTCGGCGGGTTGCTGGCGCACGGGGTGAAGAGGTCCACGTCCGCCGGCTCGAAGATCCGGATCTGACAGAGCGAGCCCACCAGGCGCACCCCCATCGGCTCCATCTTCGCGCCGCGGACCTCGAGGCCGTAGCCGTCGGGGGCCCGGAGGGTCAGGTTCATGCGGCGCTCCTCGCCCTCGAGGGTGACGTCGCAGTCCACCTCGAAGCCGTCGCGGCCGTCCTCGGCGTCGACCATGCGCACCGGCGGCTCCTCGGGGGGGCACACCCCCTCGTTGCAGCGCACCCTCCAGGCCATGCGAACCCGCGGCGCGCTGGGCGGCCCGGCGTCGATCCGGACCTCCCCTGCGTCGGCCGGCGGGGGATCGCCGCCGTCGCAGGCGGTGGCGGCCGCGAGGGCCGCGAGGGCACACCAGAGCGCTCGCATGGGGGAAGCGTAGCGCGAGCCGGGACCGGCATGGAACATGGGATGCGCCGCGTGGAACCCGGAATGCGCCGCGCTCCCGGCGGGCTCGCCGATCGCTCCGACACGGTCCCGCGCGCCGACTGGCACGCCCCTTGTGATAGACGGCGCGATGGCCCGGCCTCTGCTCCTCCTCGTCGCCGCGTGCGCCCTGACCGGGTGCCCGGGATCGATCGACGACCCGGGGCAGTTCCTCGCCGCGTCCTCCGGCACGTGCCCGCCGAGCTTCGACGTGGAGCAGGACCTGTTCGCGCGGACGTGCGGGACCCTGGGCTGCCACACCGGCGGCCCGACGCTGGCCGCGGCCGGCCTCGATCTGACCACGGCGGGCGTCGGGGATCGTCTCCTGAACCAGACCAGCGTGGAGTGCGACGGCCGGCCGATGATCCACCCCACGGATCTCGGCGCCTCCTACCTCCTGGACAAGCTCGGGGACGACCCGGCCTGCGGCGAGACGATGCCGCAGGGGCTGCCGCCCCTCAACGGGACCGAGCGGGCGTGCCTCGAGCGCTACCTCGCCGACCTGGCCGGGCTGGAGGTGCCGAGCGGCGACGCCGGCGTGAGACCGTCGTCGGATGGCGGGCCGATGCCCGCGGGCGATGCAGGCGTGTCCCCGCCCGCGGACGCTGGCGAGCCCGATCCCCCGGCGCCCGTCACCCTCGAGGCGGAGGCGATGACCCTCAGCGGCTACGTCGTGGACGCGGCGGACGGCAGCGTGATCCGCCTCCCCGACGCGACCCTCAGCGGCACCGCCACCGCGACCTTCGACGGCGCGGCGGGCAGCTACGCGCTCCACCTCCACGTGATGACCGAGAGCGACGGCACGCCCAGTGTGACGGTGCGGATCGACGGCGAGGCGGTGCTCGAGGAGACCTACCCGCTGGCCGCCGCGGGCAACGAGCCGCACACGTTCGGCCCGGTGATGGTCACGCTGAGCCCGGGCGCCTCGATCGTGATCGAGGGCGCGGCGGAGGCGAACGCCTGGGCGCGCGTGGACCGACTGGAGCTGACGCCATGAGGTGCGCCTGGCTCGCCTTCGCGCTCACGGCCGTGTCTCTCTCGTTCGCGGGCCCGGCCGCCGCACAGGACGGCGTCGTGGTCGGCGACTTCGCCGGCCCGCGGGCGCGGCTCGTCCGCCGGCAGGTCGTGCGCGCCGTCTCCGGCTCGTCGCTCCGCGTCGTGCCGCAGCGCCGCGCGGAGGCGGAGGCGGCGGGGCGCGAGCTCGGTGAGGCCGAGGTGCTCGAGGCGCTCGACGCCCGCGCGCTCGTCACCGGTCGCGTCGGTCGCGTCGGCCGTCGCTGGGCGGCCGAGGTCCGCGTGACCGACCGCGCCGGCGAGGTGGTCCTCGAAGAGCGCTTCGCGTCGCGCCGCTTCGGAGGCCTGGGCCGCGAGGTCCGCCGCTGGGCCGCGTCCGACATGGTCCCGGCGCTCGAGGCGATCGAGGTCGCGCCCGCCGTCGTCGCGGTGGAGCCGGTGGTGTTCGAGACCCCGCCCGAGCCCGAGACGCGCGATGCCGCGCCCGAGGCGTCCCCGCAGGCGGAGCCCTCCGACCGGCCCGCTCCGCTCGCCTTCACGGCGGGCTTCGCGGTGACGCATCGCTCGTTCACCTACAACGACGACCTCTTCTTCGTGCTCCGGCCCTACGTGCTCCCCGCGGCCCCGGTGGTGCGCCTCGGCGTGGAGTACTTCCCCGGGGTCCACCTCGACGCGAGCCCTCTGGACGGGCTCAGCGTGGTCACGACGGCCGACTTCGCGGTCGCGGTGCACTCCGTGGCCGACAACGGGACGAGCTACCCGACCGACAACTGGTCGCTCGGCCTCGGCGCGCGCTACCGGCTCCGGGTCGACGACGTCGCGTTCCACGTCGACGCCGGCTACCAGGCCTACGTCTTCACCATCCAGGACGCCGACGAGCTGACCCCGCGTCCCGAGATCCCGAACATCGAGATTCACGCCGCGCGCGCGGGCGCCGGCTTCCGCTGGGACATCGGCCTGGGCCTCTTCTTCGCGGGCAGCGGCGCCTACCTCCACCCGTTCACGGGCGGCGAGCTCACGAGCGAGGCCTGGTTCCCGCGCGCGACCGGCGGCGGCGTCGACCTCGACGCGGGCATGGGCCTGCAGATCGACGACGTGACGATCCGCGCGATGGCCTCCTACCGCCGCTTCTTCTGGGCGATGAACCCGGAGCCGGGAGACGCGCGGGTCGCGGGCGGCGCGGTCGACGAGTACGCCTCCGCGGTCGTGGATCTCACCTTCGCCCCGCGCTGATCGTCACGCCAGCGCGCGCCGGTGATCGACGAGCAGGCAGCGATCCTGGACGACGCGGATCCCCGCCCGCGCGAGCCGCTCGGCGGAGGCGTCGTGGCGGATGCCGAGCTGCAGCCACACGACGCCGGGGCGGGCCGCGATGAGGTCGTCGACGTGGGCGGGCACGTCGGCCGGCCGGCGGAAGACGTCGTAGATGTCGATGGGCGCCGCCACCGCGGCGACGTCCCGCTGCACGGGCCGGCCGAGGATGGTGTGCACCTCGGGGTAGTAGACGGGCACGGGGACCACCTCGACCCCCGCGTCGACGAGGTACTTCGGCACGTAGTGCGCGGGCTGACCGGCGTGGCTCTCGGGCTTGATGCCGAGCACGGCCACCCGCCTCGCGCTCCGCGCGATCTCGAGGATGCGCGCGTCGTCGCGCACGAGGTTCTCGCGCCAGTCGTCGGTAGAGAGCGTCATGCTGGAGGTCATAGAGCCGACCGAGCCCTCTCCCAAGCGGGACCCCTCCGAGTGTAGGCTCCGCCGTCGTGCGCCAGCCCCGTCCATCCATCCTCCGGGCCCTCGGCCCTGGCGTGCTCTTCACCGGCGCGGCGGTCGGCGTCTCGCACCTGGTGCAGTCGACCCGCGCGGGCGCGGTGTACGGCCTCGCGCTCGTCGGCCTGGTGTTGCTCGCCAACCTCACCAAGTACCCCGCCTTCCGCTTCGGGCCGCTCTACGCCACCGCCACCGGGACCTCGCTCCTCGAGGGCTATCGACGCCAGGGCAAGTGGGCCCTCGTGCTCTACGCCATCCTGACCCTCGGCACGATGTTCACGGTGCAAGCCGCGGTGACGGTGGTCACGGCGGGGCTGGCGAAGGTCCTCCTCGGGCTGGACGTCTCGCCGGCGTGGCTGAGCGCGGGGCTGCTCGCGCTGTGCGCGGGCCTGGTCGCGAGCGGCGGCTACCGGGCCCTCGACGGGGTCGGCAAGGTGGTGGTGAGCCTCTTGGCCCTCTCCACCCTCGTCGCCACGGCGCTGGTGCTCCCGCGGGTCGAGTGGGGGACGCTGAGCCTGGTCCCGGACGTGGGGCTCGCCGACGTGGCGTTCCTCGCCGCGCTGGTGGGCTGGATGCCGTCGGCGATCGACGTCTCGGTCTGGCAGAGCATCTGGACGCTCGCGCGCCGCGAGCAGACCGGCCACGCGCCCTCGTCGCGGGAGTCCTCGTTCGACTTCCACCTCGGCTACCTCGGCACCGCGGTCCTCGCCCTCTGCTTCGTGATCCTGGGCTCGGCCGTGCTCCACGGGAGCGGCGTCGAGGTGGAAGACAGACCGGGCGCCTTCGCGGCGCAGCTCATCTCGCTCTACACCGAGAGCCTCGGAGAATGGGCCCGACCGCTGATCGGCGCGGCGGCGTTCGCGACGATGTTCTCGACCACGCTGACGGTGGTCGACGGTTTCCCGCGTGCGCTGAGCGTGCTGATCGACCGGTTTCAGCGACCGGAGCAAGAAGAGCCCGCCGGGCGACGCTCGGACCGCACGCCGGCCTACTGGGTCTCGCTCGCCGCGATCACGCTGGGAGCGCTCACCATCCTGGCCTTCCTCGCGAGCTCGATGCGGACCTTGATCGATCTCGCGACGACGCTCTCGTTCCTCTCCGCGCCGCTGCTGAGCTTGCTCAACCACCGCGCGGTGACGAGCGAAGACGTGACCGGAGAGCACAGACCGAAAGGCTGGCTGATCGGTGCGAGCCTGGTCTGCATCGCGTTCCAGGCGCTCTTCGCGCTGTTCTTCCTCTGGACGCTGACCCGCTGAAGAGGGTCGGGCGGCGCCGTCACCCGCGGCCGGCTCGGCTCTCTTTCTCGTCCGCTCCCGTTCCCGCTGCCGCTCCCGTTCCCGCTCCCGCTGCCGTTCCCGTTCCCGCTGCCGTTCCCGCTCCCGTTCCGTGCCGCTGCCGCTCCCGCTGCCGCTCCCGCGTCCGCTCCCGCTGCCGCTCCCGCGTCCGCTCCCGCTCCCGCTGCCGCTGCCGCTCCCGCGTCCGCTCCCGCTCCCGCTGCCGCTCCCGCGTCCGTTCCCGCTGCCGCTGCCCCTCCCGCGTCCGCTGCCCCTCCCGCTCCCGCGACCGCATCCGCATCCGCATCCGCATCCGAGTCCGAGTCCGAGTCCGAGTCCGAGTCCGAGTCCGAGTCCGCATCCGAGTCCGCATCCGAGTCCGCTTCCGAGTCCGCATCCGAGTCCGCATCCGAGTCCGAGTCCGCATCCGAGTCCGCCTCCGCCTCCGCGGCCGCTTCCGCCTCCGCTTCCGCCTCCGCCTCCGCGGCCGCTTCCGCCTCCGCTTCCGTGGCCGCCTCCGCGTTAGCTCCCGCGTTCGCTCCCGCTCCCACCTCCGCGGCCGCTCCCGCGTTCGCTCGCTCTACGAGAGCAATGTTGGTGGCACTCGTCCTCCGCCATCGACGGTGCCGGACGCGTGCGGGCGAGTAAAGGAGGCCTACGGCCCCAGCCTGCGGCTGGCTTCGAGCGCTGCGCGCTCTCGTCCTTGACTAGCCCACCCGCCTCCGGCGCCAGGCGGTGTGAGGACGAGGGGTGTCAGGTCGACACCCGGGTTGTCTCCGACGGAGGGGCGAGATGCTCCGGATCACCGAAGAGTCGATCGTTTGGCTGCGCTCGATGAAGCCGATCTGGGAGGAGGTCGCGAAGCACGACAAGAACTTGGCTCGGCAGATGCGAGACAGCGCGGCGAGCGTGGTGGGGAACCTGGCCGAGGGCGAGCGGCGGGGCGGAGGGCACGAGCGGGAGCGGTTCGGGACGGCCTACGGCTCGGCGGGCGAGACTCGCGTGTGGCTGCTCTCCGCGGCCGCCCTCGGGTACGTGAGCGACGAGGCGGTCGAAGGGCCTGCCGATTGGGCGGACAAGGCGCGGGCCACGATGTGGAAGTTGATGAATCGCGGGTGAGCGCCGGGTGGGGCGGCTCCGACTTCGGTCGGGGTCGCCCTTCGCGTTCTTCGCTGCGCCCAGGCGCGGGGCTGGCCTGTCGCTCCGGGTCGAGTCCCCCGTCGATGCGCTTCCGGAGCCGGCCGACGCCGTGGCCCGACCGCTTGGTGTGCCCCAGGGACGCTCGTCGTCTTGTCGTCATTCGAGAAAGCTCAATCAATCCAGCGGCTTGGAGCTATGACGATATGACGAAGAGCGTCCCTCCTCCCAGCACTGCGTCCCTCCTCCCAGCACTGCGGGCGAGGCCGCGGCGGCGGGCCTCGCCGCGGCCGATAGGACGGGCTACGCCTCAGGGACGCTCGTCGTCTTGTCGTCATTCGGGAAAGCTCAATCAATCCGGCGGCTTGGAGCTATGACGATATGACGAAGAGCGTCCCTCCTCCCAGCACTGCGGGCGCGAGGACCCCAACCAAGCGCGCACGCGGGACTACGTGACGGGCAAGTTCGGGTAGCGTCCGGGAGAGAGCGGCGCGCGTGCGCCGTGGGTGTCGGGTCGGGGTCGCCGCTCGGGCTCCGCGCGGTCCGACTCGAGCAACCAGTATAGACGGAGCAGCGTCCGGGGAGGACAGGCGTCCACCGAGATCCCCACCTCGTCGCCGTTCAGCATCTCGACCGGGATCGGCCGCTCGAGCCCGGTGCCGAGGTCGGTCGCGCTGCCGAAGGCGGTGCGGCTCCCGCCGCCGAGCCCGGCCACGGTCAGCGTGGCGCGACCGCACTGGTAGCGGTTCATCAGCGCGACGTGGCCGTAGGGACTGTCGTTCACGCGCAGCGTCGCGCGCGCCATCCCCCCAGGCACCCGGTAGCGAGCGCCCTTGCGCTCGTCGACGACGATCGTGTCCGAGAACCCCTCGACCGTTTCCTCGTAGCCGGTCGTCGGGTGCTCGGGGTCGAAGCGAACCCGCCGCTCGACGACGCAGTCCCAACGCTCGCTCCGTGGGGAAGGCGAGAGCGTGGCGCGCATGAAGTTGTCGAGCAGGCGCGGTCCGGGCTCGACGGCGTCGTCGTAGCCGCTGTCGATGGGAAGCCAGCGCGCGTCGCGCCGAAGCGCGCATACCATCGGCCGGCGCGCCACCTCGTCCGACACGTCGCGCCACGCGAACGCGACTTGGTCGACCTCGATGCGATTGTGCTCGAGCTCGATCACGTTGAACGAGGGCCAGAGCCGCGCCGCGTTGCGGGTGCCGTCGTCCCAGCGCTGGGCGGTCCCTCCGCTGCCCGCCGAGAGGATCATCAGGTCGCCCTGGCCGCTCCGCGTGCCCGAGAGGAGGCGCGCCGTCGCGTAGTGTTTGTGCCCGTGCAGGACGAGCACGGGGCGGCCCATCGATTGAAGCGTCGAGAGCGCCGTTCCCGCGCCGAGCGCGGTCATGAAGAGCTCCTCGCGGTCTCCGTTGGCGAGCAGCCAGGGGAGGCCGCGCTCGACGAGCCAGCGGATGGGCGAGCTCGCGTCCTCGACCTCGATGGGGCCCAGATCGGTCAGCGGGGTCGGGATGAGGTGATGGTGCAGGAGGAAGAGCACCGGCCACTCGGGGCGATGCCCATCGATGATCGCGGCCGCCCGCAGGAGATCCTCCTGCCGCATCGCCCCGCCCGCGCCGAGCACGCCCTCCGGCAGGTGGTTCGAGTCGTACGCGATCACCCAGAGCGGCAGGCCGTGCACTTCGTGGGGCACCACCTCGGCCAGGAAGGGCGCGCCGGGGTGTACCCAGGCCCGCCCGCGCAGCGCGAGGCGGAGCGCGTCGAAGAGCGAGCGGTCGTAGGGGAGGAAGAAGCCCTCGCGCCGCCGGTCGTGATTGCCCGGGACGATGATCGTCGGCACGCGCGGCCCGAGCGCGTCGTGCATCTGATCGAGCAGCGTCGAGAACGCTCCGACGGCGCGGTCGGGCGCCAAGGTCGCGCTGTCGAAGACGTCGCCGGTGAGGCAGACGAGACTCGGCGGGCAGCCTTGCCGGGCCCGCTCGGTGCGGAGCGCGGCGACGAGGCCACGGAGGATTCCGGGCTGCTCGCCCGGGTGACCGCAGAGGTGCAGGTCCGAGAGATGGATCAGCCAGCGGCGCGCACCGAAGGTCACGTGCGGAGGATGCACGCGGCGCGGATCGACGCGGTGACGGCGCCTGGCCGGTCCCGTGAAGCGATGGTGACGCGAGACGGCGCCCGGGACGCGGTCCCGGAGAAGTCTGGCTCGCTCATGTGACCGACCGGAGAACCAGGCTCGGTGCGGACCCGCGCGATGGGCATCAATGGCCCTGCCCGGAACGCGAAGCCGGTGAGCTCACCCCGACCGAAGCGAGGAGACGCTGGTGGGCGAAGGCAAAGTAGATTGCGGCCGAGCTCGGGAGGGCTACGCCTCGGGGACGCTCTTCGTCTTATCGTCATTCGGGAAAGCTCAATCAATCCAGTGGATTCGAGTTGTGACGATATGACGAAGAGCGTCCCCCGTTCTCATCTGGGCGGCCTCCCGAGTCGGCATCGCTGCCGTTGCCGCTCCCGAGTCGGCATCGCTGCCGCTTCCGCGGCCGCCTCTGGCCTGCGCCCGGGACGGGAGCGTCGTCCCGTCCCGGGCGGCCGGTGGCTCGTCTACTTGTCGGCGAGCTTTACGAGCGTGCCGATGATCTTGTTGAGGCGGTCGAGGACATCGGGGTCGATGGAGTCGAGGATCCCGTCGGCGACGGCGACCTCGAGACAGGCGACGACCTCGTTCGCGGAGCCGAGCGCGGTGTGGTAGCGGCTGTGCCGATTGCGACCGCGGGAGTAGGCGCCCTCGGCGATGTTGAGCGGGACCGACTTGGCGGCGCGGCGGAGCTGCCGAGCGTGGTCGGCGTCCTCGCGCGCGATGGCGAGCCTGTAGGCGCGGACCTCGGTGACCATGGCGACGGCGTCGTCGTAGATGCGGAGCTTCATGGGAGCGTTTCCTCGTGCGCTCGCGGCCAGCGTCGCGTGAGTGCGGGCGCTTCGGCGAAGAACCTCTCTGCTGGGTGAGGGGAATCTTCGTTGCGGGTGGGCGCGTTCGCTGCCGCTGCCGCTGCCGCTGCCGCTGCCGCTGCCGCTGCCGCTGCCGCTGCCGCTGCCGCTGCCGCTGCCGCTGCCGCTGCCGCTGCCGCTGCCGCTGCCGCTGCCGCTGCCGCTGCCGCTGCCGCTGCCGCT